>CALWBC010000099.1 GCA_944375755.1 uncultured Mediterraneibacter sp.
CTGGATGTTAGTCGGAACAGATGGAGTGCCTCTGCACGAACATCTGGCTCCGGCGTTACATCCATTCAAAGCTTTGAAGTAAGTGGGCTCAGCATGGCGATGCAGTCCCCTGTTTTTGAACGTCCCCTAATCGAAAAACTCACCTCGTCCGTATTTTGTTTCCACCAGAAACCTTCCCGTTAATAAACCAAATAGCCGAACTCCTCTTTTATATTTATTTTAGTTTCTGTTTAGAAATTTTCTTCTTCTTTCATAATTCACTCATATTTTTGTCACAATTTCCCTTTATACTATGTATCAGATAGTTGATAAACAATAACAACTATCTTTCCCCCCTCATAAAGTTCAGGTACCGAGACGGTGCCGCACTTTACTCTCATTCCTTTAGATAACTAATAAAACAACGAAAACCCGTCAGCCGGAAGGCTGGCGGGTTTTCGCTATGTCTCTTTCCTTTATGATTCTGATGTTCCTAAACAGTCCGGTTCTTTTTCTTCCGATGTTCTTCGAGCCATTCCAGGAGATCCTCATATACCTGCTGCCGGTCTGTCTCATTCAGGATCTCATGCCGGTCTCCTGTATACAGGCGAAGCATCACATCGTGAATACCCGCAGCCCTGTACTTCTCATAGATCTTCCGGACGCCTTTTCCGAACTCTCCCACAGGATCATCCGCTCCGGACACAAACAGAATCGGCAGATCCTTTGGAATCATATAGACGCTTTCTTTCCGCTGCATGCTGATCATGCCGGAGAACATATTATAATACGCGTTCACAGTAAACATAAAGGAGCACAGCGGATCTGATACATAAGCTTCCAGATGAGTTCTGTCACTGGTGATCCAGTCCGCCCGTGTATGGGCCGGTTTGAATTTCTTATTGTATCCTCCGATCGCCATCTGATCTACCAGTTTGCTCCGGTAATGCCACCCACGCACAGCCGCCATCAGCCGGCAGAGTCTTTTTCCCAGCAGCAGAAGGGCTTTTCTCTGATCCGCCACCGTCCCCATCAGCACAGCTCCGTCCAGCCCGTGGCCATACATCTGAATGTACTGCCTCAGCAGAGAGGAACCCATGCTGTGCCCCAGCATAAAGTAGGGCACATCGGGGTATTTCTTCTGGATACGCTGGCGCAGAGTATGCATGTCACCCAGCACGCACGCATTTCCGTACTTCTCATTAAAAAATCCATATTCCGATCTGGACTGTATGGATTTGCCATGACCGAGATGGTCATTCCCCACGACATAATAGCCGTATCCGCACAGAAACTGCGCGAATTCCTCATATCGTCCGATGTATTCCACCATTCCGTGGCTGATCTGCAGGACAGCCTTCACTTCACCCTCGGGTTTCCACTCGATTGTATGAATCTCTGTATTGCCATCCTTTGACGGGAAATAAAACTCATCTCTCATGTTTCTCACTACCTGTCATCCAAATTTATGTAGTCACGATACGGTGCCAGCGGCTTGTAGGCCGGACGTATGATCTTGTCCACATTTTGAAGTTCTTCCATTCTGTGGGCGCTCCATCCGACAATACGCGCAGCCGCGAAGATCGGCGTATACAGTGATGACGGAATATCCAGCATACTGTACACCAGGCCGCTGTAGAAGTCCACATTGGCGTTAACTCCCTTATACATGCGGCGCTTCTCACCGATGATCTCGGGAGCCATATGCTCTACTTTCTCATAGAGCGCGTACTCCGCATCGTGCCCTTTTTCATGTGCAAGCTGTTTTACAAAAGACTTGAAAATATCCGCACGCGGATCGGAAATGGAATATACCGCATGTCCCATTCCGTAGATCAGGCCCTTTTTGTCAAAGGCTTTCTTATCCAGAAGCGCTTCCAGGTATGCCCGGATCTGATCTTCATCCTCCCAGTCAGTCAACGTTTCCTTCATATCTTCAAACATCTGAGTTACCTTGATATTCGCGCCGCCGTGCTTCGGTCCTTTCAGAGATGCCATGGCTGCCGCTATCGTAGAATACGTATCCGTACCCGAGGAGGTCACCACATGCGTTGTAAATGTGGAGTTGTTTCCGCCGCCGTGATCCATATGAAGCACAAGGGCCATATCCAGTATCTTTGCCTCAAGTTCCGTATACTTTCTGTCCTCTCTGAGCATCATCAGAATGTTCTCTGCCGTAGACAGATTCGGATCCGGCGCGTAGATATAGAGGTCTTCGCCTCTCCTGTAATTACACGCATGATATCCGTATACCATAAGCATCGGGAACTGCGCGATCAGGTTCAGGCACTGCCGCAGCACGTTCGGAATACTTGTATCGTCTGCTTTCTCATCATAGGAATAGAGCTGGAGAATACTCCTTGTAATGCTGTTCATCATGTCGCGGCTTGGCGCCTTCATAATTACATCCCTTGTAAAATTAGGCGGCAGCGTACGCCGGTCCGCTATCATTTCCTGAAATTCTTTCAATTGTTTTTTAGTGGGAAGTTCCCCGAAAAGCAGCAGATATGCCGTTTCTTCAAAGCCGGGATGCTTTGCGTCCAGAAATCCTCTGACGAGATCCTTGATATTATAACCGCGATAGTAGAGATTTCCTTCACACGGAACGGATTTTCCGTCAACTATTTTAGAAGCGCAGACATCTGAGATATTCGTCAGACCTGCGAGTACACCCTTTCCATTTAAATCACGAAGTCCTCGTTTTACCTCATACTTCGTATAGAGTTCCTTGTCGATTGCGTTGTTCGTTTCACATTTGAGAGCCAGTTCTTCAATCTGTGGAGTAATATCGAAAAAAATGCTGTCAATGTCTTTGGCCATAAGCGTCTCCTCCTTCTCTCTTTATCACATTCATTTTATAGGACTCTTTCTATTATACTAAAATTCGCCCTTTTATACAATTAACTGTATATTAAAAATTTATGAACTACCCCCTTTTCAGCGTCTGTTTTATGTTCATATTGCATAAAACATTACTGTATTTCAGAGAAAATATCCGCTAATTGTGCAAATTCCTGAAGGCTCAAAGCCTCTCCTCGCACACTGACGCCCCTTCCAAGACGAGTCACGGCTTCTCCGATCTGCTCTTTTGTAAAGTTTAATTCCGGCGAATTATTCAGTCCGTTTACCAGCGTTTTCCTCCTCTGGTTAAAGGACGCGCGAATGATCCGGAACATCAGTTTCTCGTCTCTTACCCGCACAGGCGGCTCCTCATACCGTTCCAGACGAATCACCGCAGACCCTACCTTTGGGCGCGGCATGAAGCAGTTGGGGGGTACGTTGGCTACAATATACGGTTTCGCGTAATACTGTACTGCCAGAGACAGCGCGCCGTAGTCTTTTGTTCCCGGTCCGACCTGCATCCGGTCCGCCACCTCTTTCTGCACCATAACCGTAATGCTCTTCAGCGGCACATGGTTCTCGAACAGTCCCATGATAATCGGCGTGGTTATATAATATGGGAGATTCGCAACCACTTTGATCGGTTTTCCGCCGTTTTCCTTCTCCGCCAGTTCCGCGATGTCCACTTTCAGCACATCTTCATTGATGACGCGCACGTTGTCAAAACCGTCCAGCGTGTCCTCAAGAATCGGGATCAGCGCGCGGTCAATCTCTACGGCAATGACTTTCTTCGCCGCGCAGGCAAGGTACTGTGTCATGGTTCCGATCCCCGGTCCGATCTCCAGTACACAGTCGTCGCTTCCGATTTCCGCGGCGCGGATGATCTTATCCAGAACATGCGTATCGATCAGGAAGTTCTGGCCGAACTTTTTCTGGAACACAAAATGATATTTCTGAAGCACCGCGATGGTATTCTGCGGATTGCCAAGTGTAGGTTCTTTCATATATGTCTCCTCTCAAATAAGTCTCGTCTCAGATAATTCTCCTCTCAAAGGCGATACAGCTGCCTGCTGTTTTCCTCAGTCTGACGCACAACCTCTTCCGCGGACACGCCTTTGATCTCCGCGATCTTCTCAGCCACATAGGGCAGATAAAGAGAGCTGTTCCTCTTTCCACGGAACGGCTCGGGCGCCAGATACGGGCAGTCCGTCTCCAGCACAATGGACTCCAGCGGGATCTCTTCAACGACCTGTTTGAGTTTCTTTGCATTCTTAAATGTGACCACGCCGCCCACGCCGATATAGTATCCCATCTTCACATATTCCTTCGCCATCTCCGGGGAATAGGAATAGCAATGGATCACGGCCTGCATGCCGGCCGCGTGCTGTTTCATGATCTCCATGGTATCTGCCGCGGCCTACCGGCTGTGTATGATCACCGGCATGTCTTTCTTCCGGGCAGTCTCAAGCTGACGGATGAACCACTTTTTCTGGATGTCGTGATTCTCCTTATCCCAGTAATAGTCAAGCCCGATCTCTCCCACTGCCACGATCTTATCCCGGTCGAGAAGTTCTTCCATCTCCCGCATCCGTTCTTCACTTAAGCTGCCCGCTTCATCCGGATGGATCCCGATGGCCCCATAGAGAAACGGGTACTTCTCTGTCTGTTCCACGATTCTGCTCCAGGATTCCAGGGTGGAGCCCGCATTTACAATCAGGCCGACTCCACCCGCCTCCATACTGCCGAGCAGTTCTTCTCTGTCCCCGTCAAACTGCTCATCATCATAATGCGCGTGCGTATCTATAATCATTCATTTTCCTCCGGTCTTAATGTTCTGATGAATTCTTTCAGCTCTTTTCTGCTCCATACTACCGGGACAGGATAGAGAGGATTTCCTTCTTTCTCCGCCCACTCCACAATCTGGTCAATATCTTCCTCCCGGATCATGTCCGGATACTCGGGGATATTCATTTTCTCCTTGAGTTCCTCTATCCATGTGATAAATGCTTCCGCTTTTGTCGGAACAGGTTCGTCTGCCTTAGTCAGAGAACAGACATCGCTTAATTCCGCAAGCTTCTCCCATGCAGCTTCTCCGAACGCCCGCAGAACATGGGGAAGCAGAATGGACATGGCAAGCCCGTGGGGAGTACCGTAAAGTCCGCCCAGTGTATGGCCGATCGCGTGCACATACCCCACCGACCCTCTTGTAAATGCCCGGCCGCCGTAAAATGCCGCCTGCTGCATCTTCTGCCGCGCGTCCAGATCATCCCCGTTTTCATATACTTTCAGGAGATTATCATGAATGAGCCGAACCGCTTTCCGGCACATTTCTTTCTCCAGTCTGCTGTTGTATGTATTGTTTGTATATGCCTCTACTGCATGGCAGAGGGCGTCCATTCCGGTTGTAGCCGTCACTTTCGGCGGAAGTCCTTTTGTCAGTTCCGGATCCAGCACCGCGAACTTCGGCATCAGACACAGGTCGTTGATGGACGCTTTGTGGTGGGTCGCCGCCTCTGTAATAACCGCCGCAATCGTTGTCTCCGATCCGGTTCCCGCCGTAGTCGGAACAGCGAAGATAATCGGTATGGGCTTCAGGATATGGAACAGCCCCTGAAGCTGACGCACCTTCTTCCCCGGCCTGGCGATTCTGGCGCCGATCGCTTTCGCACAGTCCATCGGAGATCCGCCGCCGAAGGCGATCATGCAGTCGCACCCGTTCTCCCGGAAGATCCGGACTCCTTCCTCCACATTTTCATCTGTGGGATTCGGGCCCACGCCGTCAAAAATCACATAATCCAGCTGTTCTTCTTTCATGGCGTCCAGCATCCCATCCGGAAGATGAAGCCCCATCAGAGTTGAATCTGTCACTACCAGTACTTTTCTGAACCCGCGTCTTTTCACGGCGGCGGGAAGCTTTTTCACCGCGCCGGCTCCCTGCATGAGTTTCGGCACCCTCCACGGAAGCACGTACATGCCTGCCTTCATTGCATACTGAAATCCTCTGCAGTACACTTTTTTTATATTCCATTTTGTCTTCAATTCATTCTCCCCTTTCCCCGGTCTGCTCATCCGGATCGCCCGAACAGGACAGACTCCTGCGCAGATCCCGCATCCGATGCATTTCGTCCAGTCTGCCTTTGCGATCGTATGAATATCCCCGTGATATTTCGGTTCTTCGATCTGAATGCAGTCCATCGGGCAGTTCACCACACACACCGAACATCCCGCGCATGTCTGTTCATTTATATACGGTACCTGTTTTACTTTTTTCATTGTCAGCCACCTCCCGCCGGAGCCAGCAGAACGACCTCATCTCCGTCTTTGAGCCGGGTATGTCTGCCTGCCGGTTTTCCATTTACCAGAAGAACCAGATCTTTTGCTTCCTTTTTCGTGATATTGGGAATCATCCCCAGCAGTTCATCTGCTGTGGAAGCCTCCCGCGTAAACGTGCCCACGCCTGCCTTCAGGCGCGCGACACCGTATATTTTCACCTGAACCATTCTCATTTCACCTCCGATGGCACGCCGGACGAAATCTTCAGTTTCCGCAGTGTCCTCTCCGTGGGCAGTCCGTTCCTGTCCCATCCCCGCGCATGGTAATACACCTTCTTCATCTTCTCAAGAGGTACTTTCGACTTCGGGTCTTTCGGATCCTGCAGCGTCCGGGTGAGACGGCCGGGCAGCGTGTCTCTGTCCGCGTCCACGCCAAACCGCCGGTTGATCTGGCGTTCCAGATTATATCCCCGTTCTCCGCAGCGGATATAATCGCCGAATTTCATCTTCATTCCGGTGGTATACTCGAACCCTTTCGTGTGATGGAACACCGGAAGATGCATATGCGCGATTTCCGGATATTTGTTGATCAGCCGGACCACTGCCCCGCAGTAGGGGAGCACTTTGTTGATCATCTTCGTATACCAGGCATTCGGGTGATTCATCAGCGGTGTGGGAAAGAACGCATAGCTCGTAAACAGACACTGTCCCGACGCCGAGATCATCTCCATCAGATCCTGAAACAGCATGGTCAGATCCGCCTTTCCATGATAAGTGGTCTGGTCAATGGAAAGCCCCAGTCCTTCCAGAATCACCAGGTAGCCTCCGTTCAGATGACATCCGCCCCGGTTGCTCGTTGCGTATCCAAGCCCCAGCCCCACTGCTTTTCTCGGCTCATAAGCCGCCAGTTCCATTCCCTTGGCATGGATGGCGAACTCTTTTCCTCCGTATTTCTCCGAGAGCCGTCTGCTTCCCAGCGCAAGTTCGTCCCCGATCCCTCTGCGGTAAGCGATGTCCTCAAAGATCCGCGACAGTTCTTCTGTTCTGGAGAACTGCAGACCATTGTCCCACAGACCTTTTTCATTCGCCTCCATGGCATAGGAAATCGTATTCGCGCAGGAGATGGTGTCCATCCCAAGCTCATCCAGTTCATAGTTCCATCGCAGTATGGATGGAAGGTCGCTGTTCAGAATACCGCTTCCCAGAAGCACCAGCGTCTCCAGTTCCGGTCCCTTGACCTGCTGCCCGTCCACTTCCACCGTGCGGGCACACCGGATCGGACAGGTGAGACAGCCTTTGTTGACGATATTATATTTCTCCGCCAGCTCCTCTCCGCTCACCTTTTCAAACTCATCGTACTGCCCGTAAGTATAGTTCTTTGTGGACAGGATATGTTTCATCTGCATGGCGCTGACCAGCCCTGCCGTTCCAAGCTTCGGAAGCTGGTTCCCGGTCAGCGGATGTTTCCGCAGATAACGGAACCATTTCTGTGTGTGTTTCACCATCTTTTCCTTATCGTGAACCGGCACTTCACGATTGCCTGACGCGCAGACCGCTTTCAGCCGCATCCATCCCATGACCGCTCCTGTGCCGCCCCGGCCGGAGACACGCTCATTGGACACTATGCAGGAGTAGAGCACCAGGTTCTCTCCCGCCGGACCGATACAGATCTTTCCGTTCTTTCTCACCCGTCCGTTCTTCATCCGCAGCTTATCGTCCAGAGCCGCCTGTGTCTCGGACGTCTTCATGCCCCAGATATCCTCCGCGTCATGAAAGACCACTTTCTCATTCTGAATCTCGATCCAGGCCGGCTTTTCGCATCTCCCGGTCAGGACCAGCGCGTCCAGCCCTGCCTTCTTCAGATAATACCCGAAATGTCCGCCGCAGTTGGAGGACGTGATATATCCGGTCTGGGGCGACAGGGTGGATATGTTGAACCGGCTGGAACTGGGCGCTCCGGAGCCGGTCAGCGGCCCTGTGGTAATCACCAGAAGGTTCTCCTCGGAGAACGGGCTTTCCGTTCCCTTCAGGTGATCCCCCAGAATCTTTGCCGCCATCATCTTTCCACCGATATACAGTTTCCTCTCTTCATCGGAAAAAGGATACTCGGACACCTCCTGCGTTGTCAGGTTGATCTTCAGCACCTTTCCCATATAACCGCCGTATCTGCTGGACACTCATCTCACCTCCACTCAATCTCTAAAAACCGTTTCGTTTCTTCTTCCCGCGGACAGGCGAAAAAGTCCGCCGTCTTGCAGTGTTCCACCGCTCTGCCCTCACTCAGGAACAGCACGTCATCCGCAAGCCGGGACGCCTGCGCCAGGTTGTGAGTAACGAGCAGAACCGTCTTATTTCTCTCCGATGCCAGCCGCCGGATGACTGCTTCCATCTCAATCAGAGCATGGGGATCCATGTTTGCTCCCGGCTCGTCCAGAAACAGCAGATCCGGATCAAAGACTAACGCGCGGGCGAAAGCAGTCTTCTGCGTTTCCCCGGCTGACAGCCGGTCCGCCCTTCTGTCCAGAAAAGGCGTCAGTCCCAGTTCCCCGGCCAGACGCTCTACTTTCTCAGCTGTCTCCGCCTTCGCGGTACCTCTGATCTTCAGCGGCCAGGCGATATTCTTCCGCACTGTGGCAGAGATCATACAGGGTTTCTGAAACACCATGGTCATCTGCTGAAAGGGGATCTTCTCCGCGCCGTCATAAAAGATCCTGCCCCGGTCTTTTTCCTCCAGACCTGCCAGAATACTGAGCAGCGTCGTCTTGCCCGCTCCGTTCGGCCCCACAACAGCAGTGATTTTCCCCGATGGTATCGTCAGGTGTTCAATCGAAAGAACCTTTCTCGCCCCGTATGTTTTCTCCAGCCCGTCCACCTCTATTTCCATAACATTTCCTTTCTTCCGGCGGATTCCGGAGGTTTCTGAAAATGGTACAGCAGGGAATTCACCGCGAATGACAGAACCAGAAGGATAATCCCCACAGCCACCGCCCGTTCAAACTCGCCCATTCCCTTCAGCTGAGAAATGTAAGTCGTCATGGTTCGGGTTCTGCCCTCGATATTTCCTCCCACTATCATCACCGCTCCGACTTCCGAGATGCCCCGGGAAAAGCCGGAGACAAGAGCGGTAATCAGTCCGGGTTTCAATTCATGCATCAGCAGTCCCGCGGTCTGCCGTTTCCCTGCTCCCAGCGTCCGCGCCAGTTTTCTCACCTGCTCCTGCCTTTCACCTGCCGCGCTGATCGTAATCCCCATAATAATCGGGAGGATCAGAAGCGTCTGGGCAATGATCATCACCGTCACCGTGTAATTCAGACTCAGACTCCCCAGCGGTCCCCGCCGCATAAATACTACGTAAACAATAAGCCCGCAGAGCACCGGCGGCATCCCCATCAGCGTGTAGATCACACGCATCAGGATTCCCTTCATCCGGAACCTGTGCCCCGCGATCAGAAGTCCCGCGGGGATCCCGGCCCCGCCGGCAATCGCCAGAGAGACAAAAGTCACGTACAGGGAAGTAAGCACCACCTCAAACACTTCCCGGTCAAAAGACGCGATCAGACGCAGCGCTTCAACCAAACCTTCCGCAATAATATCCATAATCCGTTATTCCTGCAAAGCATTGGGCGTAAACAGAGCCTTTCCGTACTCTTCCACCCCGTATTCGCCGATCAGTTCCTGTCCTTCTTCGGAGACAATCCACTGCTGGAATGCCTTCGCACCCTCATAGTTGATCTGGTCATTCTTATCCGGATTAACACAAATCACGCCATACTGGTTGTAAAGGATGCCGCTCTCATCATTCTCGCACACAATTGTCAGATCCTCATCCAGCTCCAGATTCAGCCAGGTCGCCCGGTCAGAAAGGGTATATGCCAGTTCTTCATTCGCCATCTCCAGCACAGCGCCCATACCTGTTCCCGCTTCCACATACCAGCTGC
>CALWBC010000100.1 GCA_944375755.1 uncultured Mediterraneibacter sp.
AAACGGACCTATCCCAACCATCTGGGGATTCAGTTCCTTCAGAAAAAGCATGTCATCCGCCAGATTTTCCGGTGTCTGGAAGGGGGATCCGACCATGAATCCGGTTCCAACCTGATAGCCGATTTTCTTCAGATTCCAGAGACATTTCTGCCTGTGGGCAGAACTCAATGACGGCGGATGAAGCTTCGCATAATGGTCGGAGTCATAAGTCTCGTGCCGCAGCAGATAGCGGGTGGCTCCTGCTTCGTAGAACATCCGGTAACTCTCATACTCCTTTTCTCCGATGGAAAGGGTAATGGCACAGTCCGGCCATCCGGAATGAATCTTGGAAACAATATGTGCCATCCGGTCATCCGTATACCAGCCGTCCTCCCCCCCCTGGAGAACAAACGTCCGGAAGCCCAGCCCGTACCCCTGCTCACAGCAGGAGAGGATCTGTTCTTCTGTCAGACGGTAGCGTTCCGCTTTCCCGTTGCTTTTCCTGATTCCGCAGTAATAGCAGTCGTTTCTGCAGTAATTGGTAAACTCGATCAGCCCCCGGATGAAGACTCCATGTCCGTAGTGCCGGATTCGGATCTTTCTTGCCCGTTCGAAAAGGTACTCCGCCGTCTCCGGATTCCTGTTCCGGATCAGTTCGGCCCACTCTTCTCTGGCAAGCGCCCGGTTCTCTTCCAGCTGATCGATCAGTGATTTCAGACGCGCCTTATCCATCATATGTTTTTCCCGTAAATTGTCTTCGTGCTCACTCCCGGCAGCATCCCAAGTTTGCCGGAAAGTGCGCTGATAATATTATTGGGGGCATCCATTGCCACACTGATGACATGGATTCCCTTCTCCCGGTAGGGAATCCCCATTCTGCCGATGACATAATCTCCGTATTCACTCAGCAGATGGTTCAGTTCATCGACCGATTCCCTGGTTTCGAGAATAATGCCGATCAACGCGATTCTTGTCTCCATTCTCCCTCCATTCCGCCCCGCATCATGAGGCTCTTTTCGTAAAGCTCCGCCCATCAGGTCTTTTTATGCTTTCCAAAATAAAAAATGCGCCCGCCGGCGCATCCTTCCCGAAAAGACACCTGAACACAGAATTGATCCGGCAGGACTTCTGCCTGCCGCTCCCGTATTCCTCTGTCTTTCATCCGAAAATGACATTTCATCGCGTTTCCGCATTTCCATGCATCTTCTTCCTGATATCAGCGCCTTATTGCTCAGGCGGATTCTTCCATTCGCCGCCTTTACCGTCAGAACGTATGTCTTTTTCAAGTATAGCATGCCCATTCGGATTACACAAGAATCAATCTTACATTGATTTTCTTCAGGCAAGAGGCTAAAATAGGGAAAGGAGGAAAAACATATGTCAGAAATAAGAAAACATTTTGTATTTCACGGGAAGGTTCAGGGCGTCGGCTTCCGCTATACTGCCAAATATCTGGCGCTTTCCATGGATCTGACCGGCTGGGTGGAAAATGAATGGGACGGCACCGTGACAATGGAAGTCCAGGGCAGGGAGGCTCTGATCAACAAACTGCTCGTCGGCCTCAATCATGACCGGTTCATCTCAATAGACTGGATCGATTCCGAAGAAATCCCTCTGCGGGATGACGAGCGAAAGTTTTCCGTCAGGTAGGAACATTCTCAGAACAGCTTAATCAGTACAGCTTAAATAATAACAGTTCCGCTAAGTGAACTGTCAGTTTAAATATTTTCAGAAACAGGAGGAGTTAAGAATCATGATGAAATTAGGATTCATAGGAACCGGCAATATGGCCGGTGCCATTATGGGAGGCATTATTAAAAATGAGATTTTTAAGCCGGAGGAAATAATCGGAGCAGACATCTCCGGGGCAAGCCGCGACAGAGTCGCTCAGACATACGGCATCCACACAACAGATGACAACAGGAAAGCGGCATCCGAATCAGAAGTTCTCATCCTTTCCGTAAAGCCGCAGTTCTACGCTGAAACAATCGCGCAGATCAAAGACTGCATCACGGACAGCCAGGTCGTTATCACGATTGCTCCGGGCAAAACACTCGCATGGCTGGAAGAGCAGTTCGGCAAACCGGTCAAAATCGTCCGTACCATGCCGAATACACCGGCACTTGTGGGCGAGGGAATGACTGCCGCATGCGTAAATCAGTACGTTACGGAAGACGAAAAGAACTACGCTGTCAAGATTCTCAGCTCCTTCGGCAAAGTGGAGCTCGTACCGGAAAATATGATTGACGCGGTTGTTGCCGTAAGCGGAAGCTCTCCGGCATACGTATTCATGTTCATCGAGGCCATGGCGGACGCGGCTGTCTCCGAGGGCATGCCGAGGCCAATGGCTTACCAGTTCGCGGCTCAGACAGTCTATGGCAGCGCAAAAATGGTACTTGAGACAGGAAAACATCCCGGTGAACTCAAAGATATGGTATGCTCCCCTGCCGGCACAACAATCGAAGCAGTAAGAGTCCTTGAAGAAAAAGGATTCCGCAGCGCAGTAATAGAGGCAATGAAGACATGCGCTGACATTTCCAGAAACATGTAACATTATCTGCCAGTTATGATCTGCGGCGTATCGCCGATGCTCCGCAGGAAGATCCGGCAGAATTCCAAAGCATCAATATCTAGTATTTTATTTCAGATAAACATCCAGATATTGATGCTTTTTATTGACACTTCTTCCTGCCGGATGATAGAATATGAAAGACGGGAAATGGAAATGATATCCACAGATACCCCTGTCAACAGATTAAATATAAAAAAGCTTATGCGGAAAGGAACGTATAGATTATGTATGATATCGGAATTATCGGCGGAGGAACCGCCGGAATGACAGCTGCCATCTATGGGCAGCGCGCAGGCAAACAGACAATCATTTTCGAGGGATCTGTATTCGGCGGACAGATTACCTCTTCCCCCAACGTGGAGAACTATCCCGGTATCGCCAGTGTAAGCGGTACGGAATTCTCCATGAATCTTCTGGATCAGGCCATGAAACTCGGCACGGAAACTGTAACGGAACAGGTAACCGGAATCCGGGATGAGGATGGGATCAAGATAATCGAAACTACGGAAAAGGAATATCCCTGCCGCAGCATCATCATCGCAACCGGTGTAACTCACCGCCATCTCGGCGTACCAAATGAAGAGCGGCTCACCGGCGCCGGCGTATCCTACTGCGCCACCTGTGACGGCGCGTTTTTCCGCGGCAGAGACGTTGCCGTGGTGGGAGGCGGAAGCACAGCCCTTCAGGACGCTGAATTTCTCTCCAACTACTGCCGTAAAGTCTACCTCATCCACAGAAGAGATGAGTTCCGCGGAGAAGAACAGATCGTCAGCCGCCTGAGAGAAAAAGAAAATGTCGAATTCATCTTAAGCGCAACCGTCCGGGAAATCATCGGTGACACAGCTGTGGAACGCCTGATCTTAAACAGCAAAAAAACTGGAAAAGAATTCAAACTCGAGGTATCCGGAGTCTTTATCGCTGTCGGACAGATTCCTCAGAATGAAATCTTTGCCGATGTAGTAAAACTGGATGGAAACGGATTCATCCTCGCGGCGGAAGACTGCGTCACCTCACACCCCGGAATCTTTGCTGCCGGCGACTGCCGGACAAAAGAAGTCAGACAGCTGACCACCGCAGCGGCAGACGGCGCCGTGGCGGCGCTGGCGGCGTGTAAATATATAGCGGGGGAAATCTGAATTTTTCTGAGTGGGAACATTCGAGCCGGAGCGATAGCGGCTAAACGGAAGGCGCCGGGAAAGAAGGAAATGTAACGCCATACGGAGCCCGTTCCTTCAAAGCTTCGAACAGATGTAACAAAAGCGACAGATGTGCGTACAAAGGCACTTCATCTGTCGCTTTTTAACATCTGGAACGAAGGCTTTTCATACACTCCTGCTCCAGATTGTATGGCTTATACATTTCCTTCTTCCCCGGCTTCATCCAATCGGCAGAAATCGTTCCAG
>CALWBC010000101.1 GCA_944375755.1 uncultured Mediterraneibacter sp.
GAGTATATTGACAACCAGCTGGAGTCGAGCGGTGATCCGGAAGGAAGGATCCAGATGTATCTGCAGATGGTCAGCCACACGCTGGGGGATAATGTGATCGATCCGTATGTTGTGATTGATGGGAAGATTATCGCCGCAAATCCGTGGGAGGGTGATGAAGAATACGATATATACCAGACAGAATGGTATCAGAAAGCCATGGAAGCTGATGGGGAGATTATATATACAGACGGATATAAGGACGCGATTACAGGGAAAACAATCGTAACGATTGCCAAGAAGAGCAAAGAGGGAACGGTTGCGGCCTTTGACATTAATCCATCGCAGTTCCGGAGAAATGTGGAGGATTATGATAATCTTCCGGAAGGAAGCGCATATTTTCTGTGTGATTCTTCCGGGCAGCTTCTGTATGAAGAGACAGAGAGCGATGTATCCCGGGAGGCGCTTCAGCAGTACATGGATATACTGATTGGGAAAATAGAAGACGGGGATTTTCCCCAGACAAATGCTTATGTGCATAACCCGGCGGGAGAAAAACGGGCTGCGTATTATGATGTAGCCGGAAACGGATGGATATCTATTATTACCATGCCGTATAATTCTCTCCTGCAAGGTGTGCAGACGCTGTCGATCTGGTTTCTGGGAATTCTGGTGATTTTCCTTGTCGCACTGGTTATACTGACTCTCAGAGAAAATAAAATGACGATGAATTACCGGAGGACTAATGAAACAGTGCGTGTTCTCGGAAATTCATATTATGCAATTTATCGTGTCGATTTTGCGAGCAGTACATATGAAATGATCAAGGGATCCGATTATGTAAGAGAAAGAATTCCGGTAAACGGAGATTATGAACTGCTGTTGAAAACCGCAAGTGAAGTCATGCGCGCAGATGTATTTCAGGACTTCCGGGTCAGCTTTTCAATCGATAATATCCGGAAACTTGTAGCGGGAAGAACGCGGGATTATGGAGGGGACTTTTTACGAAAATTTGGCGATGAATACCGGTGGGTAAACGTCAGGGTACTTTTTGATGAATCTTTGAATCCTGAAGAAGCGGTGCTCTGCTTCAGGGAAGTTGATGAGGAGAAAAAAGCACAGTTAAAACAGATTCAGCTCCTGAGAGAATCCCTTCAGACAGCGAAAGAGAGCGAGGAGTCTAAAAATTCATTTTTTTCCAATATGTCGCATGACATGCGTACTCCTCTGAACGCAATTATCGGTCTGTCGGAGCTGGCGCAGAAACATATCGGTGATCCGGAAAAAGTACGGGAATATATGCGCAAGATAAATTATTCGAGTCAGCAGCTGCTGAGTCTGATCAATGATATTCTCGAGATGTCCAGAATGGGAAGCGGCAAACTGTCAATGACAATTCAGCATTTTAACTTGAAAAAATGTATTCAGGACTGTGTTGACATTTTTCAATCCCAGGCAGAACAGCAGGAGAAAAAATTCAGCGTGGACATCGAGATGCATACGACCGAGGTATATGGGGATTCATTCAGGCTTACGCAGGTGCTCAACAATCTGTTGTCAAACGCAGTAAAATTCACAAAGCCGGGCGATAGAATTGCTCTTACAGTCAGAGAGATTGAACAGTCAGAATATACAAAATATCAGATTGTTGTGGAAGATACAGGTGCCGGTATGTCGGAGGAATTCCTGGACAAGATCTTTATTCCTTATGAGAGAGAAACCCGGTTCGGTGCGAGGAACATAGCGGGAACAGGACTGGGAATGCCGATTACCAAGAATATTATCTCCCAGATGAATGGAGAAATCTCTGTGGAAAGTGAGCTTGACAGAGGAAGCAGATTTACGGTTACGCTGCCGTTTAAAGGGATTAGAAATGGAGAAAACAAGGAGGACCAGAGAAGAGGAAGTCGGGAAGACGGTAAAAAGCCGGAACAGCAGGAAGAGGATTTCCTTAAAGGGAAAAAGATTCTGCTGGCGGAAGATAATGAGATCAACATGGAAATCGCATGTGAACTGTTATCCATGTATGGCGCGGAGATTGTGAAGGCGTGGAACGGCAGAGAGGCAGTGGATGCTTTTCATGATTCAGAGGAAAATGAATTCTACGCTATCCTGATGGATATGCAGATGCCGGAGATGGACGGCTGCGAGGCGGCGCGTCTGATCCGGAAGATGAGGAGAAATGACGCGAAATCCGTTCCAATTATTGCGGTGACTGCCAACGCGTTTGCGGAAGATCTTGCGGCGACGTCAGCGGCAGGGATGAACGCGCATGTATCTAAACCGATTGATTTTAAGGTGCTTTGCCGGACACTGAGGGAACTGGATCAGGATTGATAGATAAAAACTGGCATGAAATGTGAAAGGCGGTAATGTCATGAGGACAGTAATCGTAGATGGGCAGCCGGATGATCTGGAAAAGGTAAAAAACATACTGACAGATATGGAGATGGAGCTCGAAATAGTGGGAACAGCCTCCGATGGCAGAGCCGGGTACAAGCTGATTGCAGAAGAGCGTCCGGATCTGGTAATTATAGATGTTCATCTGCCCGGGATGAACGGGCTGACCATGCTGAAGAAACTGAGAAGCGAACAGATCCGGGCAAAGGTTCTTATCCTTACTGGAAATCAGGATTTTTCAGAGGCGCGTCAGGCGATAGCGCTGGGGGTAGATCAGTATCTTTTGAAGCCGGTTAAAAAGAATCAGGTCAGGCATGCGGTTGCCCAGATCGCCGAAAAGCTCGCCCAGGAACAGGCAATGGAAGAAACATTTACTGTTGAAAATATATTTGCCGCGTGTCTGAACGGGAGAAACGGAAAAAAGTGGCAGCTGCGGTATATGATGAAGGAAAGGTTCGGGTTTACACTGGATGATCCGGGAGCTGTGATGACGGTATGGCTCGGAAGCGGTTATACGCAGTACAGAGAGAATGTGCGTACAATTCTGGAAAGTGCGGGAAGAACACAGAGAATGTCAGTGTGCGTGCTGGAAATTGATATCTGGAGAACGCTGGCAGCTGTTGTCTATCGGGTCACAGAAGATGAAAGAGAGTATCAATTTGCAGCGGAGCATATAGTTCCGCTTCTCAGCCGGAGCGTCAGTGGAGCTGTTGTGTGTATGTGGAAAGCGCTGCCGCATTTGAACGAAATGCTGGACGGGGTGAGAACGCTGAGAAATCTGTGTGAATGGAACCTGGGATTTGACAGGGGAAAGCTGATCAGGCCGGAGGATATTGAGAAACTGGAGCCGGTTCCCCTTCATTATCCGGTCGAGCTGGAGGAGCGCCTGCGTAAAGTGGTGGCGGTTTCTGACGGAGAAGAGATAAAACGCTGTTTTTACAGACTGTATGATCTGTTCCGCAGGGAAGAACATGCACCCGGAGAGATCAAGGAATGTCTGATTCGCTTCAGCATGGCTGCGCTGGATGCGTATAAGGCAAGAAATGTCGTAGAATCGGAAGTGAAAATACAGAATTCTATGCAGATGATTGCAGAAGCCGTGAGCTGGGAGCAGGTGAGATCAGCCATGGAGATATTTTTGGGACAGATTTCGCAGGACGCATTTGCGGACAGCGGCGATGAGGAATTGAGTCCGCTTGTGAGAAGCGCGATACAGCTGGTGAGAAAATATTACGATCAGGGAATTACACTGGAAGAGACTGCGGACAGACTGTTTGTATCAGAAGAATATCTGAGTACTCAGTTTAAAAAAGAAACAGGAAAAGGATTTGCAGAGACTGTCAGGGGACTGCGAATAGAGCGGATAAAAGGGCTGCTCGTCAACACGCATTTGAAGCTGAATCAGATCGCGGAGCTCACCGGATATGCGGATCCGAAATATATGAGCCGCGTGTTTAAGGAGGCGGTGGGAATGCTGCCGACAGAGTACAGAAAAGCGTCGCATTGAATGTTTCAGATGGGATAATCCATTAAAAAAGTACACCTTTCTGAAAAATTTCCCCCTTTTTGAGATGGAGAAATATGGTAATATCGTAGCGATAACCAGAGAGAAAAGCTTGAAGCATTTTTCACAGTACGATTCAAAGAAGAGGTGAATTTAAGAATGAACGAAATGAAGGTTACTTTTAAGAGCCCTGATGAAATCCTTGAATTTGTGAACACAGTCTCCAAGTATGAATTTGATATGGACATGCGCAGAGGCCGGGCTGTAGTTGACGCAAAATCGATTCTTGGAATAATGAATCTCGGACTTAATAATGTAATTGAGCTGAAGATGTATGCAGATGACTGTGCGGAACTGCAGGAGAAGATCGCGAAATATGCGGCTTAATAATAGAAGATACAGTTTTAAATGCGCGGCTCAGATGTAGCAGTTTCGGTCATAAGGACGGCTGGAAAACTGTAAAATATGGAATGATATATCCCCGGGAGTTTTCATTCTGGCACTGCTTTGATGTCAGTGAAGAAAGGAAACGGACCGGGGATTTGCTGTTTCAGTGGCGGACTGTCAGAAGAAACATTCAGCGAGGAGGATTTTTGTCCGGCGGAAAGGCTTGTAAAACCGGGTGTCCTCCTCTATAATATGAAAGAGAGAAAGCGGCCGAAGAGCCGTATTTTACAGGAGGATAACCTTGAAGAACGAATTAGTAATCGTCCTTGACTTCGGCGGGCAGTATAACCAGCTCGTGGCGAGACGTGTCAGGGAGTGTAATGTGTACTGTGAGATTTACTCTTACAGGACGGATCTTGAGAAGATTAAGGAAATGAACCCGAAAGGAATCATCCTGACAGGGGGACCGAACAGCTGTTATCTGCCGGATTCACCGACTTATACAGATGAGCTGTTCAAGCTCGGCATTCCGGTGCTGGGACTCTGCTACGGCGCACAGCTTATGATGCATGTGCTCGGCGGCGAGGTGAAGAAGGCCGATGTCAGAGAGTACGGAAAGACGGAAGTGCTGATTGACAAGACAGCTTCCAAAGTATTTGAGGGTGTCTCCACACCGACTGTGTGCTGGATGAGCCATTTCGATTACATCGCGCAGGTGGCTCCGGGATTCGAGATCACAGCCCATACAGCTGACTGTCCGGTGGCTGCGGCAGAAAACGAAGTAGAGAAACTCTATGCGATTCAGTTCCATCCGGAAGTGCTTCACACAGTAGAAGGAACGAAGATGATCAACAACTTCGTGAAAAATGTGTGCGGATGCGTGGGCGACTGGAGAATGGATTCCTTTGTGGAGAGCTCCATCGAGGCGATCCGCGAGAAGGTAGGAGATGGAAAAGTGCTGCTGGCATTATCCGGCGGTGTGGATTCCTCCGTGGCAGCAGGTCTGCTCTCAAGAGCGATCGGAAAACAGCTGACATGCGTGTTCGTGGATCACGGACTTCTCCGTAAAAATGAAGGCGACGAAGTGGAAGCAGTCTTCGGACCGGAAGGAGATTTTGATCTGAACTTTATCCGTGTCAATGCGCAGCAGAGATATTATGACAAGCTGGCAGGCGTAGAAGAGCCGGAGCAGAAACGTAAGATCATCGGCGAGGAATTCATCCGTGTGTTTGAGGAAGAGGCGAAGAAAATCGGCGCCGTGGATTTCCTGGCACAGGGAACCATTTATCCGGATGTGGTTGAGAGCGGTCTGGGCGGAGAGTCCGCTGTGATCAAGTCTCACCATAACGTGGGAGGTCTGCCGGATTACGTAGATTTCAAAGAGATTATCGAGCCTCTCCGCGACCTCTTCAAAGACGAGGTGCGCAAGGCTGGTCTTGAACTGGGCATACCGGAAGATCTGGTATACCGCCAGCCATTCCCGGGACCGGGACTGGGAATCCGTATCATCGGCGAAGTGACTGCTGAAAAGGTGCGGATCGTACAGGATGCGGACGCGATCTACAGAGAAGAGGTCGCAAAAGCCGGACTGGACAGAGAGATCAACCAGTACTTCGCGGCGCTGACGAATATGCGCTCCGTAGGTGTTATGGGAGATGAGAGAACTTATGATTACGCCGTGGCGCTCAGAGCAGTGAAGACGATTGACTTCATGACAGCTGAGGCGGCTGAGATCCCGTTTGAGGTGCTGCAGAAAGTAATGAGCAGGATCATCAATGAGGTGAAGGGCGTTAACAGAGTGTTCTATGATCTGACGAGTAAGCCGCCGGGGACGATAGAATTTGAATAATAATTCTGTATAAAATATTTTTAACAGGAATAAAAGGTCTTGCTGAGTGATGCAATTTCAATTCAGCAGGACCTTTTTATTTTTCTGTGTAGACGAAATGCAGCACAGGTTACTGCTTTCGGCTGAAGAATACCGGGCAATTTTGTATGGATGTGAATTTTGGTCCGAATCTGGGACCAGTTTTTAGCCAGATACGAACAGATGATGCGAATTATATGGTAATATAGAGAAAGTAACTTGAAGACAGCATGATACACGGCACGGAGGAGATATATATGCAGGATTTTCAGGAATTGCGGGATGACGAAATGTGCCCCTGCGGGAGCGGAAAGACATACGGTGAATGCTGTAGGAAGAAACGCATCAGGTATGGGATATCTGATGGCAGCCTTGTCAGGCTGATAGAAATGACGGATGAGGCAGAGGAGGCACTTGAACAGGCGAAGTCACTGTTTCAGGAGTATTACGGACGGGATCCGGAACAGGATGAGTACGTGTTCGGCTTCCTGCCGGTATATAATGACAGATTTCGGATCGATATGGTTCGCGCAATGCAGAAGATGAAGCTGCCGGAAGACAGGATCTATGCATATTATAAAACGGATGGAATACTGCCGAGCAGTGAGAATATGAATCAGTATTCGGACAAGGATCTGGAAGAGTTTAAAGCACGGTGCCGGGAATATAGGGAGGCAACCGAGGGTGAACTGCAGAATCCGGCCAGTATTTTACAGTATGTGAAGTATGCAAATGAATATCTGGAAGATCGGTTGAGATATGTTACGGAAGCGCTGACCGCCTGCCTCAACAACTTTATCCGAAGGCATTCGAAAGAGCTGAAAATCTGTGAGTTCGAGATGAAAACAGAGCTGGATTACTGCATGTTTTCCGCACTGAAAACAATTAAGACACTAGAGAGTATTAATACGCTGCGGGAAGACAACCTCCCGGAATGTATCTATGCTCTTGGAAGAGGCATCTTTGAAAACTATATGTTCCTCTGTGCAGTGAACCAGGAGGAAGGATTCTTCCAGAAGAAACTCTTTCCCCGTGTTGATGAGGAGAACTACAGGTTTGGGGTGCGGCAGGACGGATCTGTGAATTACCGTCAGATCATTCATAAGAAGACAGGAAAGAAGCAGGCCGGGGAAGTGAAGAATTCGGAGCTGCTCGAATATCTGCCATACAGTGAAGACCGGGAGATATTTCAGGTATTCTATTCGAAGGCGTGTCAGTATGTCCATGTGGATGTGCTGAGCGCGAAGAGTTATTTTGCAGTGGTTGATCCCTATGACGAGGTGAACCCTGCGCTTGTGGCGGAACTGATTATCTCTGTCATCGCTGTAATGCTGCTGGATCAGCTGCGGAAGAATTCATCTGTGGAAGATCAGTTCCGGGAGGATGCAGGATATCTGTGCGGGAAGCTGAATGAGATACTGAAGATCTGCCTGGAAATGGTGGAGTCAGATCCGGAGCATCAGAATGCGGTGCTGGAATTGCTGGTGAGGAGGATAGAAGCGGGGGGAGAGTAGAAGGCTCTTCCTTTATCCTAATACAAAAGCAAACATAAGATTAACAGCTCCCTTATCCTGATATCAAGACTAGGGCTCATTTAGTAGCCGATAGTCAACCGGCTATGATATCAGACATCTGGTCCTCTTCTGGCTTGAAAAGATGATATATATTCATGTAGCATCACGTATCTCAGCTAGTTGCTGCTACATGATGCAGTCTGGCACGTACGAGCATCAAGGCGCTCTGGTCGTCAGGAAAAGCGTCGATCGTTTTTGTACGGCATCTAATCTCATGGTTGAGACGATCAATAGCGTTATTGGTCCGGATCCGGGACCAATGCTGTGTAGGAAAATCCATATGGGTTAAGGTTTCTTCGATTCCGTCCGCCATCTTTTTGGCGGCTTTCTAAGACTGCGCCAACAGCTGACGAGCGGGAGAAAGCCCGACGGGAATATCTGGAAAGGCGGGAAAAGCCCCCGGCAGGGCGCAAAGGCAGCTTTATGACAGGGAAAAGGAGGAAAAAATCAAAGAACTGAAGGAAGAGTATCAGAAAGCTCTGGAAAAGCAATAAAAATCCCGGTCAGACACAGATCCTGAAGAAGTGTCTGCCGGATTTATTCC
>CALWBC010000102.1 GCA_944375755.1 uncultured Mediterraneibacter sp.
AAAACCTTATAAATACGCCATTATTCATACAAGAGAAGAAAAGCAACGATTTTTATATAAATGTAAGTTGTGCTGTTTATGGAGTGATGTGAAAAGTCATAATGCCGATATTCCGGCATTTGTGAAGGTTTGAGGGGATGATAAGATGCAGAAAAATATGCAAAAAGGGACGGGGGTATCTGCAGTTTGGGACACACTAAAATTCAAATGGGGACGTAGCAAAATTGAATTTCACTACGTCCCCATTTTCATCCGTTTGATGACCTTCAGCCTTGTAAATTCCTCCCTGTCCTTTTCCTCCAGTGCGTTCGAGATCGTATACACGAGTGACGAATACATCGGTATCGTAATATTCTGGAGTGCGTTGGCGCGCTTCTGGGTTTTCTTGATATTGCTTGCCAGACGGTATGCTGCGTTCTCCACCATGGAGAGCTTCACGGTCAGGTCTTTTACTTTCCGGAATGCCTCTCTCGCTTTGTCGATGGATTCGTGAGTTGTACTGAAAGAGTAGGTGGGCTTCCCGGCATCCGGAGTGTATTTTACGTGAGGGATTTCGGTGCCCATTATGCTCCGCGTCTGAATCGTGATGGAATTCTCAATCGGTACAGTATACGCGAGCAGCTCCACATTGCTGATACCATTCTCAATGTTAGCGCGTTGAAGGCACTGATACGCATAGGTAAATGTGGTATCGATCTCCTCCTGAATTGTACGCGCCTCATCGATCAGCTCCATCAGTTCCCGGATAAGTATATTCCGTTTTTTATCCAGCAGGTCGTAACCCTGTTTCGCGAGTGCGAGAGAGTTCTTGGCCAGCATCAGATTGCCTTTGGTTGGAAATGTACGTGGATCCATGAAATCCCTCCTTAAAAAGATTTGAATTATAATTAAAAAACAGCAAAAAGCGGTCTCACAAATATAAAAGCAGATAACTTGTCATTTCCGGTCCGAAAACTCCGCTGCCTCCCGGATCCACCCCATCAATTCATCGTCGATCTCTGACAGATCTGAGATCAGAACATGATGTGTCCACCGGTTCGGATAAGGCTCTGTGGCGATATCGATACGCGGAGAGTCTACCCGGTGCTCCAGACCGAACGTTACAACAATATAGCTGTCAGGGCGGTCTGCTTTTTTACGCACTTTTGCAAATGATACGCAGGCAAACAGATGCCGGTTGTAAAAAGAGATCTGCGTCTTCTGGACTTTGATCCTTGTATCGGGATATTCCGCGAGGATTCTGCGTTCCAGCTCTGCATAGAGCGGAAGCGCATCAGGGACTTTGTCGAAGAAAAGTAATACCTGTTCGTCCATCAGCCTTTTAATCCTCTTGCCTGTCTGTCCATATCTTCAACTACGATATCGTAGATCTCGCCCAGAGAAGCGCAGTATTCCAACACTTTCCATGGCTCATTTGTGTGGAAATGGATCTTGATCAGTTCTTCATCGCCTACGGCAAGCAGGCAGTCGCCTTTAAAATGTTCGGTAAAATATTCGCTGATTACATCTTCGTCAAGGTCCTCACCTTCAATGAGAAGCTGAGTATCATATCTGAATTCCAGCATTTTACAGACCTCCTTTGTTTGTACAGTGTATGGATTTATATCCAGTGCTATTTCTTTATTACAGGAATGAGCCACGTCATTTCTTTCATATTCGCCAATGCGGAGCAGAAATTTTCATATTTTTTCATAGATCACTTTCCCTTCTTTTTCTATGGAATCCCGCAATTCAGCCTGCATGCAGCGATCCAGGCTGACGATATCATATTCAAGAAGTGTCGAGGTTTCTTCATCCACATCGAGTGCAAACCGGTCAAAATCCCCGCCTGATACAGCCAGATCAATATCGCTTGTTTTCTGAAAATCCCCCCTGGCCCGGGAACCGAACAGTATGACTTTATCGATGTGGTGTTTTTGGGCCAGTGAACGGATTTCTTCTAATACATCTTCCCTGATTCCTGTTTCACTCATATGAAATCATTCCTCCGGCATGGGCTTATAATACTTATCAAGTATCTTTGTATCAACTCTGTCGAGCTCTTCTTTCGGCAGTCTTCCGAGAAGTTCCCAGCCCAGGTTCAATGTCTCTTCCATACTGCGGTTTTCATCTGCGCCCTGGCCGATGTAGCGCTCTTCGAATTCTTTTCCGAATTCAAGATATTTCTTGTCAATGGGCGAGAGCTCGTCTTCGCCGATGACAGACGCCAGGTTTCTCGCATCGCCTACTTTCGCGTAAGCGGAGAAGAGCTGGTTGGCAAGGTCCTGATGATCTTCCCTTGTGTAACCTTCGCCGATGCCGTCTTTCATCAGACGGGAGAGGGAGGGAAGGATGTTGATCGGCGGGTAGATGGACTGCCCGTGCAGCGGACGATCCAGCACGATCTGTCCCTCTGTAATATACCCGGTCAGGTCAGGGATCGGGTGAGTGATATCATCATTTGGCATGGTCAGGATCGGCAGCTGAGTCACAGAACCGTTCACACCCTGGACAATGCCCGCGCGTTCGTAAATCGTGGCGAGCTCACTGTACAGGTATCCCGGATATCCTTTACGGCTCGGGATCTCACCTTTGGACGAGGATACCTCACGCATGGCCTCTGCAAATGAAGTCATATCGGTCAGGATAACAAGGATATGCATGTTCTGCTCAAAGGCAAGGTACTCTGCCACGGTCAGCGCTACTTTCGGCGTGATCAGACGTTCCACCACCGGATCATTGGCCAGATTCAGGAACATGGCAACATGATCCGCCACGCCGCTTTCTTCAAATGTGTGGCGGAAGAAATCCGCGACATCGTGTTTTACGCCCATGGCGGCAAATACAATGGCGAATTTCTCATCGGAATTTTCTCCCAGTGAAGCCTGCTTGACGATCTGCGCGGCAAGCTGATCATGAGGGAGTCCGTTTCCGGAGAAAATCGGGAGTTTCTGTCCGCGGATCAGCGTTGTCAGTCCGTCGATGGCGGAGATTCCCGTGTGGATATAGTTACGGGGATATTCACGGCGCACCGGATTGAGCGGCAGTCCGTTTACATCCCGTTTCAGCGTGGAGACGATCGGGCCCAGATCATCGATGGGCTGCCCGATTCCGTTAAATGTGCGGCCCAGCATATCCGGCGAGAGCGCGATCTCCATGGGATGTCCGGTGAGTTTTGTGTGGGTGTTTTTCAGGGACATGTTTTCGGAACCCTCAAACACCTGAATCACGGCCTGGTCTTCGTAGACTTCTACGATACGGCCGATTTTCCGTTCTCTGCCGTCCACAACGAATTCCACGATCTCATCGTAGAAAGCGTCCTGCACGCCTTCCAAAGCGATCAGAGGTCCGTTAATACTGCTTAAGCCCAGATATTCGATTGACATATGATTCGGTCCTCCTTATGCGTTCTTTTCCAGTACACGCTGATAAAAAGCATCAATATCACGGCGGTACTGGGCAAACATTTCAAGCCGGTCATTCGGCACATCGTATTTGATTGCAATGACGCGGTCAAAGATATTTTCAGATTTCAGCACAGACATGGGATGGCCCATGGTAACCAGCGTGCGCGCCTGTTTGTAAAGATACAGGATCGTATCCATCATCAGGAACTGTTTCTCCATTGTGACGCAGGTGTCGTCCTTGTGGAATGCGTTCTGCTGAAGGAAACCGAGACGGATTACACGCGCGATTTCCAGCACCAGTTTCTGATCATCCGGGAGCACATCGCTTCCGATCAGCTTCACGATTTCCAGCAGGCTGCTCTCCTGGTTCAGAAGCGCCATCAGCCGGTTTCGGTAGTCTACGAACTGAGGCGACACATTGTCCTGATACCAGGGGCTTAAGTCGTTCAGATATTCACTGTAGCTGGTCAGCCAGTGGATGGCGGGGAAGTGTCTCGCGTAGGCGAGGCTCTTATCCAGTCCCCAGAAACAGCGCACGAAACGTTTGGTATTCTGTGTAACCGGTTCGGAGAAGTCGCCGCCCTGAGGGGAAACCGCTCCGATGATCGTAACGGAACCATCGGTTCCGTTCAGGTTATGCATCATGCCGGCTCTCTCATAGAATGCGGACAGACGGGAAGCCAGATACGCGGGGAAACCTTCTTCCGCCGGCATCTCTTCCAGACGTCCGGACAGCTCACGGAGAGCCTCTGCCCATCGGGAGGTGGAGTCTGCCATAATGGCGACATCATACCCCATGTCCCGGTAGTATTCCGCCAGGGTAAGCCCGGTGTAAATGCTTGCCTCACGGGCAGCCACGGGCATGTTGGAGGTGTTGGCGATCAGGGTGGTACGGTCCATCAGAGGATTCCCGGTGCGGGGGTCGGTCAGCTCGCCGAACTCTTCCAGTACCTGGGTCATCTCATTTCCACGTTCACCGCATCCGATATAAATGATGATATCCGCGTCCGCCCATTTTGCGATCTGGTGCTGCGTCATGGTCTTCCCGGTTCCGAATCCTCCGGGGATGGCAGCCGTACCGCCTTTGGCAATGGGGAACATGGTGTCGATAATACGCTGTCCGGTAATCAGCGGAACAGTAGCGGGGAACCGGTGGTGCGTTGGCCTCGGCGTCCGGATGGGCCAGTGCTGCGTCATAGAGAGTTCCTTTGAGGAACCATCGGCGAGCTCCAGTGTAACGAGAGTTTCATCGATGGTGTAATCTCCATCGGACACGATGTCCGTGACAATCCCTTCCACGTCAGGCGGAACCATACACTTGTGTACAATGGCGTGGGTTTCCGGCACTTCCGCGATGATATCGCCGCCGTGGAGATACTGTCCTTTCTCCACGGTGATATGTGTTTTCCATTTTTTCTGGCGGTCCAGGGAATCCACGCTTACACCGCGGGTGATAAACGCGCCGCCGGAGGATTCTGCGATCCGTTCCAGCGGACGCTCGATACCGTCGAAAATATTGTTGAGAATGCCGGGGGCAAGAGTCACGGAAACGGGACTTCCGCTTGCGATGACATCCTCGCCGGGTCGAAGCCCCGTTGTCTCCTCGTATACCTGTACGGTTGTCAGGTCCTTGTCAAGAGCGATGACCTCGCCCACCAGTTTCTGCGGCCCCACATAGACCATCTCAGACATGCGGAAACCGGTATTGCCCTTCAGGTAAATGACGGGGCCATTGATTCCATAAATTTTAGCTGTGTTAAGCAATGCCGTCACCTCCCAGGAACAAAAATCTGTCGTATTCATTGTCAAGCTGTGTTTTAAATGAATTATCCATCAGTATGTTTCGGCTGCGGATTACCGCCCGCACTCCGCCGATAAAATCCTCTCTGCTCACGGTGAGAGCAGCGCCGGTTTTCTCTTCCAGTGCTGATTTTTTTGCTTCATCCGATGGATTGATGTAGATGACGACGGGATCGCTGCCGGCGTATTTCACCGCCTGCCGGATGCATTCCAGCAGAAAATCGTTGTAGGCTTCTGTCTGCATATAATCATGGACAAGGCTTTTTGCCTCATCGAATACTTTGTCCTTGAGCTCCTGCTGTACCTTGCCCTGGCGGCGTTTGATCTCGAGCTGCGCTTTGGCTGTCGCCTGGTTCAGCGTGAGTTTGGCGTTTGTCGTCTCCGCCTTGACGCGGGTTTCCGCCTGATGTCTGGCTTCTGCCTTGTGGTCTTCGAGTATTTTCTCCAGGGCTTCCCTGTGGGAATCTATGATTGCGTTTCCTTCCGCGCGTGCCTGCTCCATGGAATTGGACTGCAGGTGCGCGAGCTTTTCTTCCAGAGTCAAAAGGATCCCTCCTTTATAGTTTCAGTCCGATTGCTTCGGTAATATATGAAGTGATAAAGTCTTTTTTTCTGCCCGTTCCGTGGCGGTCAGGAATCTCCACCAGCAGCGGCATTTTCCGCTCAAGACGGAAGGTGTCGATGATATCGGGAAACTCCCGGCCGAACTTCTCGGTCAGTAGAACGATACCCACGTTCTTGTCCGCGAGGACGTCTTCCAGCGCTTTGCGAAGTTCGTCCCGCTCGTGGACAACGATGCCGTCCACACCCGCAAGTCTCATGCCGGTATAGGTGTCGACGTTATCACTGATCAGGAACATTTTCATGTTTTGCCTCCTTTTGCCGCACGGCAATTCGAGTTATCCGTCAGCCGCACCATTCCTAATCCGCCTGCGGCGAATTCTTCATGTGGGGCGCCCGCCCCATGTCAGGCCTCAGCCTGCCGCTCTTTGCGAGCCGGCTCACAGAAGCCGGCATCCTGTGCCCTTCCGCGCGGCTGACTGGTATTACAGGTTTCCTAATATCATAAAGGAAATGATCAGTCCGTACAGGCAGACACCTTCGGCCAGACCTACGAAGATCAGAGATTTACCGAGGATGCTGGAGTCTTCGCTGAGGGCTCCCAGAGCTGCGCTTGCCGCGCTTGCAACTGCGATACCGCCGCCGATACAGGACAGTCCGGTTACGAGAGCTGCCGCGATGTATCCAAGTCCTTCCGCCAGACCTGAGCCTGAGGATGCGGTTTCCGCAGCCTGTACGCTCGGCCCGCCAAGCATCATGATGGACGCGATGGCAAATGCGCCGAAGAAGAAGAACGCGTTGACGCCGATGGCGCGTTTATAGCGCTTCCGGCTTTTTTCACCCAGCAGGTAATAACCGAAAGGTACGATAATGCTGACGATCAGAGCGATGATGAAAACGAGTTTGGTTGCTAAAGTCATGGTAGAATCCTCCTGATTTCTCTTGATATTTACCTCTTTGTTTCCTGTATATATCAGAGGTATGATGATTTATGTTATTTCTGTTTTTTCTTTTTCTTCTTGTTTGTATACGGCTCAAACGCGTGTCCGCTGCCCTTGTAGAAACGGCTGAACATCTCATAGTATTCCAGACGGAGTACCTGGATGCCGACGATCAGTCCCTCGAATCCGCAGACGAACAGGTTCCCCGCGATCACGCCGATCCAGTTGGGGTGTCCGCTCTCCGCGCCTGCCAGCTGGAGCACAACTTCCATAATCGCCGCATGGCTGACAGCAAACGCGCCGATACGGATGAAGGAAATGGTGTTTGAGAAGTAACTCAGCAGAGTCTCAAACATCTCGAAGAAGCCCTGCACAACGAACATGGCTTTTCCGGTTTCCATTTTGTCCGCGCGCTTCTGGATGGCTCTTGTAATCGGCTCCCGGAAGAACATCAGGATCAGCGGTACGCCGAACATTATGGCAAGTACGATGCCGCCCGGAAGCGGATTGCCGGTCATGAAGAGAACGATCGTCACAACCACTGCCGTATAGAAGACGAGGCCTGCCACACCGTTCGGGTCGAACCAGGTGCCTTCGATATCCCTGCTTCTGGCAGCATTGATAATATGGAGAATCATTGCCACAATGATCAGGAGCATTCCGAAGGCTACCGCCACGATAAATACCGTGTTCAGCTTGCCGAGAAACGGAAGCGTGGTCATGTGGTCGATGGGGCGGATCCACAGCGCCGGTATGACATCCTCGAATCCGAAGATACTGCCGAACATGAATCCGAATATGGTGGAGAACACACCGGCTGTAGCGATGATCCCGGCCAGCGGCGCCTTTTTAAAATGATAGATCAGCGCGCCGCCGATCAGGAGCAGCAGCCCCTGGCCCACATCTCCGAACATGACGCCGAAGATAAAGGAGTAGGTCAGCCCGACAAATACGGTGGGATCC
>CALWBC010000103.1 GCA_944375755.1 uncultured Mediterraneibacter sp.
CACAGAACGGGCTGATCGCCCACTATACACAGATCTGCAGCGAAGTCCAGATTCCGGCGATTCTCTACAACGTGCCGAGCCGTACCGGATGTTCCATTCAGCCGCAGACGCTGGCCACGCTTGTCAAAAATGTGGATAACATCGTAGGAGTAAAAGAAGCCTCCGGCAACATCGGAAACGTAGCCGAAATCATGCATCTGTGTGACGGAAACATCGACCTGTATTCAGGAAACGATGACCAGGTAGTGCCGCTTCTGTCACTGGGCGGTATCGGAGTTATCTCCGTACTTTCCAACGTTGCTCCGACCTACGTACATGATATGGTATACAAATATCTCTCCGGAGATACAGAGGGAAGCTGCAAGATGCAGCTGGATGCAATTCCGCTGTGCAACGCCCTGTTCTGCGAAGTAAATCCGATTCCGGTAAAAGCAGCCATGAACATGATGGGCAAAGAAGTAGGTCCGCTGCGCGCGCCGCTGACAGAGATCGAAGACGCGCACCGCGAGGTATTGAGAAAAGCAATGACAGATTTCGGTCTTCTGTAATCCGGTACCGTACCGAAGATCTGATTATCACAATATCACGATCTTAAAAATCCCTGCAGGTTGAGTCTTCTCTTCCCTGCAGGGATTTTTTATTCCTGGGCGTTTTCCTCCGCCGGTTTCGCCGGTTTATTTTCGTTTCATCGGTTCATTTTCGTTTCGCCGGTTCATTTGCCGCTGTTCTGTTATCAGCGCTTACAGCCGCTTTTTTCCGTAAAACACAAGTCCCACAACTCCCGGGCCTGCATGCGTTCCGATACTTGGGCTGACATCATTGATTACCACATTGGTGAATCCCATTCCCTTCACCATATCCGCAACCATATTCGCATCATCAATACAGTCTCCATGGAGCACGGCAACCATTCTGTCTTTCCCGTAGGCATCCGTATCCAGCGCCGCTTCCATCCGGGATACCAGTGTTTTCAGAGATTTCTTCCTTCCTCTGACCGTTCCGTCCGCTTTCAGTTCACCTGTGGAAGTCACGGTTAGAATCGGCTTGATATTCACAAGACTTCCCACTACCGCTGTCGTCTTCGACACACGGCCGCCTCTCTGCAGATGGTTCAGGTCATCTACTGTGAAAGAAACATTGACGTGTTCACGCTCTTGCATCAGGATATCATAGACCTCATCCATGCTCTTTCCTTCCTTCTGAAGCTCTACGGCGCGGTATACGGATACCCCTTCGCCGAGAGAAGCGTTCAGGGAATCAAACACAACGATTCTGCGCTCCGGATACTCCTCCAGCAGTTCATTCGCCGTCATAACCACATTATTGCAGCTTCCGCTCAGAGCACTGGAAAACGCGATATGCAGGATATTTTTTCCTTCCTTGAGTATCTTCTCAAACCGCTCGCGGATCACCGCCGGATTGTTTGCCATGGATTTCGGGAGTTCCCCCTTGCGCATGGTCTCATAAAATTCATGAGGCGGCATATTAAGTTCATCCCCGTACACGGTTTCGCCAAAAGCATAATACTGGGGAATAATGGTAAGATTGTTTTCCTGTATAAACTCCGGAAGCACATCGGAATTGGAATCTGTAGTTATCACGTAATCTGACATTGTATCTCTCCTCCTGTTTTCACTTACTCCAAGTCTGCCATTGTTTTTTCTGCTCGTCCGTGCGCCGCGCCACCGGCTGTCAGCCCGTTTTGCAGCCCCATAAGACGCTATTCACATTATAACAACATGAATTACCCGCAGCAAGCAAATCCCCGATAAATCCCTGACAAATCCCCGACAAATCGCAGCCGTTCAGCCCGCGTCATTCTGATCCGCGAACTCCAGATCCACGATCAGATCAACCGGAATCTCCGTTCCTTCTTCCAGTATAATCACTCTCTCCACATCGTCAATCTTCCTGATCTTCCCTTCTGCACTGACATAAGCCCCTCCTTCCTTCTTCTGATCAGGACGAAAAAAAGTAATCACCCCGGCTGAGTTTTTTTCATAAAGCTCTCTCAGTTTCCGTTCCAGTTCTTCTTTCACACTTTCGCTCAGTTCCATCCGCCGATCCGTCAGTCTCTCTGTCTCATGGATGACTGCCCCGTATCCGGTCAATGCGGCAAACGGAGAAAACTGCGCCGCCCTCTCATCCATCGACATCTGCGGGTGTTTTTCTGATACATGATGCGGAAGTTCTATTATATCGTCATACGGTCCTTTCATGCTCTGTGTCCTCCGATCTGATTGTTGCGCTCCCGGGCAGTTGCCCCTTCTTCCAGATTCATCCCCCGAAGAATCGCGTTCTTCCCATATCTCTTTTTGATATCAAGCATGGCCTGCTGCCAGCGCTTCTCCTTCTCCCTGGCCTTCTTTTCCTCTTCTCTTTGCTCAGAAAGAGCCCTGTAATCCGTAAACAGATCCAGCTGCTCATAGGCGTCTTTTTCCGGCGCTTCCGCCTCACCGACCACGTGAGATGCCGTCAGATACATCCGCCGGACAAGAAGATCCGGATTCACAATCCGCTCAAACAGTTCCGTTGCCGCCCGAAGGATCTTTCGCGAAGAAGCCGTGTATTCCCCGAGATTTTCCGTGCCGTGCGCATGCTTCGGTACGGAACGCCCATAACGGTCCGTCGATATCTCGCCCCGATACGCACTTCCTCCCGCTCTGTTTCCCTGGCTCTGCAGACTCTCCCGGTCATACCCCACTGTCAGCACCAGCTGATCCGTCACAAACCCCCGGTCCACCAGATCCAGGGCAAGCATATCCGCCATCTCCCGCAGTACGAGACGCGCTTTCTCAAAAGGATAGGGGCACGGAAGCACCTGCCCTGAGCCGATGCTGCTGGACACCGGCCTGTAAGCCTTAACATCTGCTATCGTACACGGTTCCCAGCCCCAGGCGTGATCGATCAGCAGTTCCGCATTAACCCCGAATAAGCGATAGAGCAGCTCTTCGTTATAATAATCCGTCTCCTTTCCAAGGGAACATCTGGCAATATCCCCCATGGTAAACAGCCCCTGCTCTTCCAGTTTCTTTGCATATCCCCTGCCCACTCTCCAGAAATCCGTCAGGGGCCGGTGTGTCCAGAGAGAACGCCGGTAGCTCATCTCATCCAGACAGGCAATCCGGACTCCGTTCTCATCCGGCTGAATATGCTTCGCTTCTATATCCATGGCCACCTTGCACAGATACAGATTCGTACCGATCCCGGCAGTTGCCGTGATTCCCACACTTTCCTGTACATCCAGAATTATCTTCCGCGCAAGTTCCTGTGCCGTCATCTGATAGGTATTCAGATAGCTGGTCACGTCCATGAAAACCTCATCGATTGAATAGACATGAATATCCTCCGGAGCTATATATTTCAGATACACCTTATAGATCCGTGAACTGTACTCCATGTACAGAGCCATCCGCGGCGGGGCCACAAGATAATCAAGTTCCAGCTCCGGAGACGCCTTCACTTCCGGGTCATTCCAGGACTTTCCGGCAAATTTCCCTCCAGGCGCCAGCCTTCTCCGACCGTCATTTACTTCCCGCACCTTTTGCACCACTTCAAACAGGCGGGCTCTCCCCGATATTCCATACGATTTAAGCGACGGAGATACCGCGAGACAAATCGTCTTCTCCGTACGGCTTTTGTCCGCCACAACCAGATTCGTTGTCATGGGATCCAGCTGCCGCTCGATACATTCCACCGATGCATAAAATGATTTCAGATCAATTGCAAGATAAGTTCTTTCCGTCATGCCCTGCCTCCTGTCCCCTTTTCTGCTCCATACTTTGCCCGGTATCTCTTCTTTTAATGCACAATGAACTTTCTCATCTTTATGAGTTGGGGTAATTCATCTAAATACAGGATATCATATTTCCGTTAAAAGAACAAGTGTTCGGTTTTCTCTATTTTGTTCACTACTCTCTTTGGCTAAACATCCGAAAGCAGAGGCGCGGTCTGAAAGTTTTCCCAATCTGAACGCTTTCAAACCGCACCTTTTATGGTTTCTCTGCCGTTTTTCTTTATTTTTGATATATTCTTGATCTTGAACCCTCTAAACAATCGTGTTATATTATAACTATAAAAGGAGCAACCGCCCACAAAGTGGTTGACCAATAATAGGAAACATAGAAAATGCCACCCTAACTCGCCAAAGTTACCGGGGTGGTTTTTCTATGCTTTAAAACATTATCGACAGAACGTAAACACGAATGTCAGTAATGCTAAAATGAACATTCCAAAAGCTATCAAGTCTTTGAAATCAAATGGTTTCTTGTCCATCAGCACCACCCCCATTCTATGTAAGAATAGAGGTCAGCCACCCTGCAACACGATTACTCCGTAGTCAGAGTATAACACACTCCAAAACGCTGGACAATCCAAATCAGCGCAGCTCTTTTTATGCTTTTTGCACAAATAATAAAAATAGCTTCCATCTAATAGGACATCCTGACACTTTGAAAGTCAAACCTTTGTTGCTGCTGTTTTGCGTAATAACATTTCCGCTGATAGTAAGTATGTCCGGAAGTGGGCAGAATGTTTGAAAAGGGGGATTCTGAGTCCTGCCTTCGTTCCTAGAGCTATATTGTTACGAACTCCCCGTCTGTTTTCGGACGCTATGCAATCGGAAGTTAGTCAACAAAATAGCGATTTACTCCAAAATACATACAGAATCCCCAAATTCCCACCGCCACACTGACAGGTATGATCAGAATCTGGTAAATGTCGAGCACTACCCCCGGCATAACCAGAAACAGGGGTGTTCCCGCCATAAGCAGATACCCTCCGCCCCGGCATATGATCCGGAACAGCAGCGGGGCAATCCACACCGCACACGAAACCACCACAGTATGGAACGTTGTTTCAAAATAAGCGGACACGCAGACTGCGACAGCGCAGAGCGTATTCAGCGCCAGGAAATCCAGAATCAGCTCAACTCCCGCAAAGTGTCCCACCGCCGTCATTGTCACCGCATAGTTCACATTCAGCTGGTTTCCTTTTACAAGTCCCAGCATGCAGTCAGCCCCCGAGAAGCCGTACACAGCTCTCACCATCAGAAATACGGCAAGCACAATCCCTGCATAGATCAGGACTGTCAGTGTAAAAGCCGCGGCTGTTTTTGCCCTGACGTCCGTATCTTTTCCTTCCGCGCTGGTGAACAGAAGAGCCGCTGTTTTATTCTGACGTTCTTCCGCAAAGACCGGAGACACGCCGATCACAATCAGGATGCTTCCCAGAATCATCCCAAGCTGAAGGGTATCCAGAAATGCGTACCAGCCGCCGGTATAGTCAAACGCAATATCTGTTCCGGTAATTTTTGCGGCTCTTCCAAGTTCGGTCTGCCCGATCGGAGAAAGAGCGGTTGATATCCTGTAATCATCCCAGCTTCTCATATAGCCGTTTCCAAGATATTCCGTGACAAAGCCGTTGAGATAATTCTCATCCCGGAATCCTCCGTAATATTCTTCCACTTTGGAGGGAAAACCATAGGCTGCTATGATCTGTTCCGCTTTCTCATCTGTCAGTTTCCCGGCATATTGTTCCGTAATCTCCCGGTCCATCCGGACAGCCTGAATACCGGTGTATACCCGACCATCCACCACGGATCTCTCATCTCCCACATTTACAAAATAGAAATAAACAAAAAGTATCCCCAGTATCAAAGCGCAGCTGATCAGAAAAAATTTTCTGCAAAACAGTTTATAAAGTTCCGCCCCGTATAGTCTCATTTTTCTTCCTCCTGTTCCGCCCGGATCAGATACAGATAGATATCCTCCAGCGCAGTGTCTGCCGGAAGAGCGTCCGGTGCTGGTTTCCTGTCTGAAACGATGCGCAGTTCTGCTTTGTTCTCCCCGTTTCTTATATTGCTTACAATGTATTTTTCACGGAAGTATTCCATATTGTCTTCCGGAACCGTACAGTTCCACACGATCTGTCCCACAGAATCCGCCAGCTGCCGCTGCGTCCCCCTCCGGAGCATTTTCCCCTGTTTCATAATCATGATTTCATCCGCAATGTAATCCACATCAGACACAATATGTGTCGAGAGAAGTACCATCCGGTCTTTTCCCAGAGAACTGATCAGATTGCGGAACCGCACTCTCTCACCGGGATCCAGTCCGGCCGTAGGCTCATCCAGGATCAGAATCCCGGGATCATTAAGCAGTGCCTGGGCGATTCCGACCCGCCGGATCATTCCGCCGGAAAATGTTTTCAGCTTCTGACCACGGACATCTGTCAGTCCTGTCAGTTCCAGAAGTTCTTCGATCCGTTTTTCCGCCGTCACCCCGGACAGAGCCTTCAGCGCCGCCATATAGCGCAGGAATCTCAACGCAGTATATTCTCTGTAATAACCGAATTCCTGCGGAAGATATCCCAGCATGCCCCGGTATGTTTTCCCCATCTGCCCGATTTCTATCCCGTCACAGCGAATTACACCTCTGGTGGGCTTCAGAATCCCGCAGATCATACGCATTAGTGTGGTTTTTCCGGCTCCGTTTTCTCCGAGCAGACCATAAACTCCATGTTTCAGGCAGAGATCTGTCTCATAAACGGCAACTTTCTCTCCGAATTCTTTCTCTACCCCGATCAGCTCTAATCTGTGCATAATATTTCTCCTTTCTCTATCGCATGGAACAGCTGTCTGATCTGCAGGGCAAGCACAACTGCCCAGACCGCCATCACTCCGCCCCAGATCACAAGCGCGGACGCGCAGTAAATCCGCAGCACGGATGCAAGTGCCAGAAACGCTGCGGCGGATATCATCCCCGTCGCCGCCACCGGATACGCTTTGCCGCGGAATCCCTCAATCCGAAGAATGCCTATGCAGACACTTACTGTAATCTCAAAGGGAACCGCCGCGTAAATTCCCATTCGAAGCAGTTCCGCTCCCCACCGCATCCCCGAAAAACAGATCAGAAATGCCAGTGTCAGAAGGTTCACACTCCCCAGCCCCAGCATCTGACACGCGGCAAGCTGACGGACACCGAAGCAACAGGTCCCGGCCAGTTCTCCCAGTCCTCCGGAAAACAGATGAGAAAGCGTCAGAATTGAAACGCTGCCCAGCAGAGATGCCGCCAGCATAAGATAAACCACTACATCTTCCGCGCCGGCGCCAAGATACTCCATCCCAAAAAGAATGCCCGCAAAGCAGATATTGATCACAAGGTCCGCCGTCCACGCCCTTTTATCCATATATCGAATCTGACTGAACAGGATCTGCCACTTCCGCCGATCATACAGAGGAGCCGCGGAAACTTCCGCTGCATTCCAAAGCTCCGGCTTCTCCCTCAGCTTCTTCTCCCACCCGTCCGGCAGTTTCAGCGTTCGGGATTTTCCCTGTTCACTGATGGCAATATACTCATTCGTCTTCTGAAACAGTATCCGTAATTTCTTTTCAGTCCTCATCCTCTGACATCTCCTTTCTCAGTCTTGCGATCGCGAGACGATAGCGGGATTTCACCGTAGACTGACTGCATCCCACCACTTTCGCAATCTCCTTAAACTTCAGCTCCTCCCCAAACCGGAGAACAATCACTTCTCTTTGTTCTTCAGGAAGCCTGCTTAAAATTCCATGAAGCAGATAACGAAGCTCCGCATGCGCCAGCTCCGAATCCCCTGAATCTGAATTCCCCGAAATTTCTTCCCCGGCGTCCCCGCTTCCGCGCAGCGGTTCCGGATCTGTCCTGCACAGATATCCCTCTTTTTCCTTTCTGCCAAAATAGTCACGGCAGAGATTTCTCGCGATAATCAGCAGATACCCTTTCAGATTCCTGTGGGTGTAGGAATCCATATATTTTATAAAGCGCAGAAATACCTCCTGTGTAATATCACGGGACTCTTCCCCATCCCCTGTCAGATAGAGGCAGAACCGGTAGATATCGTCATAATATCTGTCAGCGATTCTGTTCAGCGCATCTTTATCCCCGGCATAAACGCGCCGGATCAGTTCACGGTCTGTCATCCGATTCTCCCTTCTTTTGTATCTGTCATAATAAATAACTGCTGTTTTCTCAAAAAAGTTTACTGCTGACCAATAAAAAAAGAAAGTGCCATCAGACACTTTCTTTTTTTATCCGAAAACTTATCTTATAATACCGCCGCCGCAATCGGATAGCCGATAAATACAACGATGATAATACTGATGATCGCCATCAGGCCGCCGTACTTGAACATCTGTTTCACATCCACCCAGCCGGTTCCCGCGACAACCGCCATCGGCATTGTAGCCGGAGGTGTTGCGAACGCGTAGGACGCTGACGCCGCGATCACTGACGCCAGGGCCACCATATTCACATTTCCCATTGCCAGAGCAATCGGCGCTGAGATCGTGAAAAATACGGTTGCGCAGACTGTATTGGACGAGAAGTTCGTTGCGATGATACACAGTGCCGCGATAATAAGAATAAACACGGTCTGGCTCAGATCGCCGACAAGCGGGGAAATCTTTTCAATAAGGAAGTTCGAGATACCCACGTTCTCCAGCGTCAGAGTTCCGCTCAGTACAAGTACGGCCGCGTTGAATATAAGCGCGCTCCACGGTACTCCCTTGCTCACGGACTCTTTATAATCCATAATCGGCTTTCCGTCCACCTTCCACATACACAGGATGACAATGGCAGCCATAACCGGAATGGCATTTCCAAGCGTACTCAGCTTCACTCCCACAAGCGGAATAATGATGTCGCTGAAACAGCTCTGGACAAACCAGATGATGATAACAATCACAAATAATGTGGCGGAAATCTTCTCCTTTTTGCTCATCTCCGGAAGAGAAGATCTTAAATGCGTCACATCGTATCCCTTTAACGCGCTCACGTCAGGACGGTAGATAAACCTGTACACAAGAATAAGAGCCGCAAAAATGATAACACCCGTAATCACTCCGAAAATACTGTAGGATACAATATTCACTGTCTGACCGGTCATATCCTGAAGAAGCTGAATCGGGATCAGGATAATCGCATGTCCCAGAGGCGTGTTGGCGGAACCGATCCCCACCGCAATGCCAAGTCCCAGCACGATCATCTGTGCCACTCTGTTTCCCTGTCCGTAATTCAGCTCCTGGAAGATCTGTTCCGCGATGGGCAGGAAAATAAGCAGCGCAGCCGTCTGTGACATGAAAGATGCCATGAACATGGCTCCGAAGAGGAACATGGTGATAAACGCCCACGGGCTCTTTCTGGCCAGCTTATTTGTCATAAACCAGATCGCCAGTCTTCTGGAAAATCCCACCTGGCTCAGCACATGGCTGAGCATGAAGAATACAAGCAGGAACGCGATAGTGGAATTTCCGAATCCGGTGGTAAAAATCGACGACGGGTCCATAATACCAAAGATGGCCACCAGAGCCATACACAGGAAACTGGGCCAGTCCGTCCCGACAAAATTCCACATAATCATAATTCCGATAAACATTCCGAGTACTTCCATTGATACCACATTCAGTCCGTCCGGAGCCGGTATCAACGGAAACAGCAGAATAAACGCAAATGCAACAACAATATAAATCAGTTTTTTCTTTTCTTTACTCATGTCCGTCCTCCCGCAGTACATTTTCATATTTATCCGCAAGCCATTCCTTCAGGGAACCCGCTTCCAGTTCATCCAGGCATTTTTCTTCCTGTTTTGCCAGAGCTGCCGCATACCCGGCCGACTCTCCCACATTCATCATGATCGGCATGACCCTCACCGCGCCAAACGCCTCTTTCTCAGCGCTCAAACACTTTCCGGCCACTATAGTGCGGTGCAGCTTCCCGGGAACAATACACCGATACGGGATATGGTATACGCCAGGCAGAACCTTCCAGATAACCGCCTTTGTCTCCGGATCATGGATATCCATCGGATAACAGCCCACGGCTATGCTGTCCTCAAAATCCGTCATATTCTCCAGATCCCCAAGCGTCAGCGTATATCTGCCCCGTATCCTGCGGGCATCCCTGATTCCCAGGAACGGGGAAATACTGGTAACATAGCAGTTCTCCGTCCCCGGAACATTCTCCCTGATGAAACGGCATACCGGAAGGATCTGACTTCTGGCACAGGCCGCCGCCTTTGAATAATCTTCTGCATCCTCGTAATCGCAGTCCGCGCGCGTCACGTTCAGACTCACATCCGATGATCCCGGAATCGGGGTAAACGCCAGAATTCTGCCCTTCAGGACGCCTTCCTGATACCCCTTCTGAATCACATCGGAGATTTTCCCGCTCCGCATGAATTCCTGAAGTCTGTCCAGGTCAATTCCCGAAAGCCGGAACATCATGGTCGCCGTCAGAAGTTTATCACGGGACGCCCTGACTGTCTCACCGCCCAGCATCCGTACCAGATCCGCGTTGCCGGTGGCATCCACCAGATAGTTCGCCTCCAGTTCGAATGTTTCGTACCGGCTTCTCACCGTAACACGGCACATTTCCTCCTCTTCGATTCCGGCGCAGGCCTCTGTCTCGTATAAAAACTCCACCCCGGCGCCAATCGCTTTTTCCTCCAGAATAATCTTCAGGATCTCCGGATCATAGCGCAGTCTGTCTACTTTCACGTCCGGGTTCGAGGACATGGGAACCGCAAAATGATACTGAGCATGTCCGCTCTTGATCATCTCCCGGAATATCTCATCAACAATGCCTTTGTACAGCGGTTTCCCCTGAAAGCCCGCCGCATTCATCTCCGTAAGCCCGGCGCCGGTGGCCATCCCGCCCAAATAGGCGTTTCGCTCTATAACCACCGTCTTCAAACCGGATCTGGCTGCCGCAACAGCACACAATGTTCCCGCTGTGCCGCCTCCGACCACAATCAGGTCATATCTTTTTTCTCCTTTCATTGTTCCTCCTTATGTCATATTCTGATTTTGCATCAGTTCAGCAGTAACAGTTCAGGTAAGCCGAACCGGTGTATTTTGTTTATAAAAATTTTATAATAAAAAAACTCAGGGAAGCAATTCAGATTTGGAAAAGGCTGTTTCCAATATAGAAATTTCCGATACCGGTTAATGTAGGTTAAATTTTTTGAGTCCGTTCTACTTGAGACTGCTTTTTTATTTGTAGATATTTTCAGAAAATGTTATGATATACCCCGTAAGAAAAAGGAGTGAATTTGTATGCAGATTTTTCAGCTTCAGTGCTTTTTATCCATAGCGGAGTGCAGGAGCTTCACCGAAGCTTCCTACCAGCTCTCAATCTCCCAGTCCTCTCTGTCCAAACATATCAGCAAACTGGAAGATGAATTCCAGGTCCAGCTCTTTGACCGGAGCAAACGCCAGCTTGCCCTGACTTCCGCCGGAGAAGATTTTCTTATCTATGCCAAAAACGCGTTCTCCGAATATCAGGCAATCAGAAGCAGACTTCTGGAATACAATTCCGGCGGCGCTATCCGGATCGGGAGCGTGGATCATATGGGAAAAGTGGGGCTTACCACGCCCATCGCACAGTTTATGGAAAAATTTCCGGAGGGAAGCATACAGATAGATATTAAAAAAAGCCAGTCCACTCAGGTCATTGAATGGCTCTTGTTAGGGAATACTGACATCGCGTTTACTGCCCACATTAAAGATCCGGTAAGCGGCGTCTCCAACTTTGACGCCTACGATCTGTCGGATTACTACATAAACACTCTTTTAAGAGATGAATACCATGCCATCGTTCCTGCCAGTCATCCCCTTGCCTCCAGAGAAGAAATCAGGTGGGAAGATCTCGCGGACGAGAAGCTGGTCATTCTGGACAAAAGCAACAGCGTAAACGCATTAATACGAAATGCATTCCTGTCCAGAAACATGAATCCGCACATTGTTTTTGAATGCAACCAGGTGGATGCCCTCCTCGGAATGGCCGCTTCCGGATTCGGCATCTCATTTCTGTCCAGCCGGATCGCGTCCACCTCCTATAATATAAAACGGGTCAGAATTCAGGATTCGCTGACCCGCGATACCTGTATGATTGTTCCCCGGGAATCCATGCTGAGACACAAACTGATCTATCGGTTTGTCAGATATATTGAATCATGGTATGAATCGCAGGGCGAGAATACTGTTTAACTCCATATGCCACGCCTCCTTTGGTTTCTCTGTTTGATACCCTTGTTGATACCCTTTTGTTTTCCCGGACAAAACAAAAGAGCCGGAAACGCTTATTTTCAAGCATTTCCGGCTCTGTGTGAGCAGGGGATGAGAGAATCGAACTCCCACCAAAGGTTTTGGAGACCCCTATCATACCATTTGACCAATCCCCTATACCGTGACCGGCTTTCGCAAGCCACTTAATTAGTATACTGTCTGATGCAGTTTTTGTCAATACTTTTCTTCAAAATTCCAAACAATTCTCATCCCAGCTCTTCTGTCTACGCTTCCTCGGGATACTCCACGCCCTCGGGAAGCGGATCCCACTCATTAAGGCCGATTCGCTGCATGAATTTTGCCTGTTCCAGCGTCAGATGCGGCAGATCATCTTTCAGATAGTCCATCAGCTCATCAACACCCTCCCGCGTCACGTTATTGACAAGAAAAATCCGTTCACAGCCGGCATTCTCAAGCCACTGTCTGACCATGGGAATATTGGAATAAGGAGAATCGATCTTCGTGATAATCCCGATCAGCGGGCGCTGTATAAAGCAGCGGCTGTTCTCTCCAAACAGATTAAACGGCTCATCAGCCGCCTGAACCATAGCCACCACATCAGCCTCAAAGGTAAAGCACGCAAGCCCTACACTGAAACGCTTTGACTCCGCGTACTCGCCCGGGGAATCGATGGTATCGTCCGCCGTATTCGTGTATTGAGTTTTTATGTAATGAAGCTCCTCTCCCTTAAGCGCCTGTGTCAGAGAGGTTTTTCCCGCTTCACTTCGTCCCATCAAAAATATCTTTTTCATCTGTTTTTCCTGCTCTCAACTAGCTTTTATGAATCTCACAGGTCTTAAAGCCCAGTACCTCATCAAAAAAGCGGACCACCTCTTTTACTGCGGTCATCACTTCCGTAAGGCCCCCGGTGAGTATCAGCGATCCGCAGAAGCGATCCATAAAACCGATCTGCACATCCGCACTCTTGACCGCCACATCTGCCGCGACCACAACCGCCTCCCAGGGAGTAAAACGAATCAGGCCGATCGCTTCCCCGGTATGATCCTCTCCTTCATGAACACCGATATGCAGGGCAAGATTCTGATAAATACATGTCTCGGAGGGGTTTAACACATGAGCCAGGCAGACTTCCTTTCCCGGAACCCTCACGCGGGTCAGACGCAGCTTCTTCCCTTTCAGATGTTCATTATCATCATGGAACAGCTTCTCCAGCAGTTCCTCCGTCGTTATTCGAGCCATCGCTGCACTTCCTATCTCTTTGTTATATTGCAGACTACATATCCCAGAGTATCGCGGAAATAATTCACAACTTCTGTCAGAGCGGAAGTCACATCCGAGATCTCTCCCGTTATAATCAGGGTTCCTGTAAAACGATCCGCGAAACCAAGATAAACATCGCCGCTCTTCACGGCAATATCCGAAGCAATCACCGCCGACTCCGGCGGCGTCATGTTCATGATTCCGATTGCGGACGAACGGTAATCAACCTGCGGATTCAGCCCGAGTTTCTGATATATAATCGGAGACGGGCCGCCCATTACATGCGCGAATGTAATTTCCTTTCCGGCAACGGTTTCCTGCACGATTCTTATCTGTTCTCCATGATCATTTGCCATTTAAAAAGATCCTCTCTTTCCGATTTTTTACAGAACTGTATTCCCTTTGGCTCCCCTGTAAATACGAACTTATCCACTAAAAATGATACTATTATATCCCTCTTCTGTCAAGTCAAAATCCCACAAAATCCCACATTTATAAGTTTCATAACTAACAGAAACCCTCACTTATTTTTCCTGTTTCCCGCCAAAACAATCAACATTCAAACTTTTTATCCGTTTCTTCCGGCTTCTGTGCCATGTCCCTGCAGCCCCCGGAAGCAGATTTAACATTCTGCGCATTTAAAAACGGAAATTTCTGTTGTATAATAATTGCGGAAATCTAAGACAGGAGGTGCTTACAATGATTTTCAAAGACAGATTCAAAGATAAGGTTATGATTCTCACAGGTGCGGCCAGAGGGATCGGCCGCGCTACAGCTCTCCGGGCAGCTCAGGAAGGCGCGGTCATGGTACTGGCAGACCGGCTGCAGGACCAGGGAGAAGAGACACTGAAGATGATAAAGGATGCAGGCGGCGACGGGATCTTTCTCCCGCTGGATCTCTCCATCGAAGAAAATGCTGAAACCCTTGTCAGAAAGGCGGTTGAGGCTTACGGCCGGATCGACATTGCCATCAATAACGCAGGAGTGATGGGTAAGCCAAACCCGGTCCACCTGCTTCCGAAGGAGGACATGGATTATACTTTTGCCAACAACTTCTACACCGTATTCTTCTGCTGCAAATATGAGCTGCGCCAGTTCATGGAACAGGGAAACAGCGGTATTATCGTAAACAATGCTTCCATAGCAGGCATGACCGGTCTGGAAGGCAATCCTGCTTACAATGCATCCAAACATGCGGTAAACGGTCTGACCAAGAACCTGGCGCTGGATTATCAGCGTTACGGCATCCGGGTAAATTCCGTCAATCCTTCCGGCACAAAGACACCGATGGTGGACGAAGCCTACGCCTATGTAAAAGGGAAAATCGATGCAGCTGTTGCGGCAGGCGTTGACCCGAAGGAGATCGCGAACATGGGCGGCCGCAAGCGCATGCCGATTATCGACCGCCAGGCAGAGCCGGAGGAACAGGCGGCGGCAATTCTGTTCCTGGCATCTGATGACGCAAGTTACATGACCGGAGCCACACTGCAGACAGATGGAGGCTGGACCTCTTTCTGATCTTCCGGCTTCCCGGTTTCGGAATGAAAAGAACAGCGCGGACAGGGTAACATGTTTTCCTGTCCGTGCTGTTCTTTTTTTCATCATATATTGGCGCGAAAGATTATTTCATTACAATATTGATAATCTTCTTCGGCACGTAGATCTCCTTGATCACATTTCCTGTCAGCTTATCCGCAATCGCTTCTTTTCCGGCAGCAATCGCCTCATCTTTGGAAGCCTCCGCCGAGATGCTGATGACAGCTCTTGTCTTTCCGTTGATCTGTACCGGAATTTCGATTTCGTCATCTTTCATCTCATCTTCATCGTAGCTCGGCCATCCGGCTTTGAATACCGTCTCAGTATGACCCAGCTGCTCCCACATCTCCTCTGCGAAATGCGGCGCAAACGGTGAGAGAAGCACTGCGATTGTCTCCAGTGTCTCCTTATCGATACCGCCCTCTTTCTTCGCAAGCTCGATGAACTTGTTATTGTACTCCATGAATCCGGAAATAACCGTATTCAGGCTGAAGCTTTCCAGACGGGTCGTAATATCATAAACCATCTTGTGGCGGAGTTTGATCATCTCTTTTGTCGCCTTGATATCTTTGTCCTTGCTCTCCATGAGCAGATTCCAGAGACGTTTCAGGAAACGGTTGACTCCGTCAATTCCTCTGTCATCCCACTCTGCATCCAGCTCCGGCGGTCCTACGAAGAGCTCATACATTCTCAGAGAATCGCATCCGTAATCACGTACAAGATCATCCGGGGAAATAACATTTCCCTTTGATTTACTCATCTTGATTCCGTTCTTTCCGGTAATCATACCCTGGTTGAACAGTTTCTGGAACGGCTCGTCAAAATCAATGACTCCGATGTCGCACAGGAACTTCGTATAGAATCTGGAATACAGAAGATGAAGTACCGCATGCTCCACACCGCCGATATACATATCAACCGGAAGAAGCTCGTCCGCCTTTTCTCTGGATACCAGCTCCTTGTCATTGTGGTTGTCCACATAGCGCAGGAAATACCAGGAAGATCCTGCCCACTGAGGCATTGTGTTTGTCTCTCTCTTGGCCGGTTTTCCGCACACCGGGCACTTGCAGTTCACCCACTCGTCAATAGCGGCAAGCGGAGACTCTCCTGTTCCTGTCGGCTCGTATGACTCAACATCCGGCAGGCGAAGCGGCAGCTCTTCCTCCGGAACCGGCACACATCCGCAGTCCGGACAGTGAACGATCGGAATCGGCTCGCCCCAGTAACGCTGACGGGAGAATACCCAGTCACGCAGCTTGTAATTCACTGTAGCGCGTCCGATGCCTTTTTCCTCTATAATATGAGGCGCTTCTTTCTTGAGCACCGCGGACTCCATGCCATTCCACTCGCCGGAATTGATCATGGTTCCCGCCGCTTCCGTATAGGCCTCTGTCATATTTTCAATTTCTTTTCCGTCTTTCGCGATAACCTGAATGATCGGAATATTGAATTTTGTCGCGAACTCAAAGTCACGGTCATCATGTGCAGGCACACACATGATCGCTCCCGTACCGTAATCCGCAAGAACATAGTCAGACAGCCAGATCGGCGTCTTCGCTCCGTTTAACGGGTTGATCGCGTAACTTCCGGTAAACACACCGGTTTTCTCTTTGTCCTGCATACGGTCTACGTTTGATTTCATGGAAGCCTCGTAGATATACCTTTCAACAGCCTCCTGATTCTCCGGTGTTGCCAGTGATTTTGCCAGCTCATGCTCCGGAGCAAGCACCATAAATGTAGCTCCGTAAAGCGTATCCGGTCTTGTCGTATAAACCGTGATCTTCTCTTCTCTTCCTTCAATCGGGAAATCCACTTCCGCTCCGTAGGATTTTCCGATCCAGTCAGACTGCATCTTCTTAACCTTCTCCGGCCAGTCCAGCTTGTCCAGATCATTTAACAGACGGTCTGCGTATTTCGTAATGCGGAGCATCCACTGACGCAGGTTCTTCTTCGTTACTTCCGCGCCGCACCGCTCGCATTTTCCGTTGACAACTTCCTCATTTGCAAGGCCTGTCTTACAGGACGGACACCAGTTGATCGGGAACTCTTTCTCATATGCAAGGCCCGCCTTGAACATCTTCACAAAGATCCACTGTGTCCATTTGTAAAAGGAAGGATCCGTTGTATTCACTTCCATATCCCAGTCATAAAGAGCCGCGATATCATTGATCTGTCTCTTAATGTTTGCCACGTTCTCAGCCGTGGATTTTGCCGGATGAACCCCCATCTTGATGGCATAGTTTTCAGCCGGAAGACCGAACGCATCCCAGCCCATCGGATGGATGATGTAGTATCCCTGCTGAAGTTTGTAACGGCTCCATACATCAGAGATTACATATCCTCTCCAGTGTCCTACATGAAGTCCGTTTCCTGACGGATACGGGAACATATCCAGACAGTAATATTTCGGTTTCTTCTTCCCGTTGTCATCCACTTTCGGATTCACCGGGTTC
>CALWBC010000104.1 GCA_944375755.1 uncultured Mediterraneibacter sp.
GTCGTGCGAGGGCACTCTCATTTTACGGTCTTTAACATTCAGAACGAAGGATTCTCATACGTTCCTGCTCCAACGCATGGCTCACGCAGTCCCCTGTTTTTGAACTGTTGCATCCAACCGGAAAAGCACATTAACGGCTGTAGTTTCCACCAAAAACCTTCCCGTTAAGCAGCAAAACAGGCTGGAAAAAGCGGAAGTGGAGCGGCCAAAAGGTGTTGAAATCTGCAGTATCTTCCGGCCGCGCCTTGTTTTTTTTTTTTTTGTTTATTCATTCACTTCCCCATTTGAAAGATTACGAAACCAGCCCCATTTCAATACCTTTTCTGCGGAGATGGAGATGCGGGAGGGTGACTTCGGAAGGAAATCCAGTGCATCTTAAAGTTTCGGGTGCGGACGTTAAGGCTGGCGGCGGAGTTGTCTGAGCGTAAGCGAGTTCTCCGCCGTCAGTCTTTGCATTTAGTCCACACCCGGAACTTTTAGCTGCACTTATTTCCTGTAGCGGAACCCGTACGCATCTCTGTCTCCGCAGAAATACGTTCTGAAATTTTCTTCTGGTTTCACCTGCTTTGAAATCGGCTGTTGATGAATTAAATCGCTGAATAGTTACCTCCTGGTAACTACGGCACAATATTGTGCGTACTTTACGGAATTGATTTTCGGATATAGTATAGTGTGCAGAGGTGATAATCAATGTTATTCAGAAAGAAAACAGAGGCAGTGATTCAGAATACTTCTGAACAGATAGAAAGACTGAGAAATGAGATAGATACAGCAGACGCTGTTATTGTAGGGGCGGGAGCGGGAATGTCTGCTTCCGCGGGAATGGCCTATGACGGGGAACGATTTGAAAAATATTTTTCTGATTTCCGTCAAAAGTATGGAATTACTGATATGTATTCGGGCGGGTTTTATCCATATGACACGCTGGAGGAATACTGGGCCTGGTGGAGCCGCCACATTCTGGTCAACAGGTACGAATCGGGTATCGGGAAACCGTACAGCGATCTGCTGGGACTTCTGAAGGGAAAAGATTATTTCGTCCTGACAACGAATGTGGATCATCAGTTTCAGCTGGCCGGTTTTGACAAAGAGAGACTGTTTTATACCCAGGGAGACTATGGACTCTGGCAGTGTTCCAAACCCTGCCCTCAGAAAACCTATGACAATGAAGAGCCGGTTCGTCAGATGGTGAAAGAGCAGAAAGATATGAAAATTCCAACGGAGCTGATTCCCAGATGCCCGGTCTGCGGTGAGCCGATGACAATGAATCTGCGCTGTGACATGACGTTTGTGGAGGATGACGGGTGGCATGCGGCGGCGGACCGATACAGTGATTTCCTGAGGAGGCATGAAGGACTTCATATTCTGTTCCTGGAACTGGGAGTGGGGGCAAATACCCCGGTGATCATAAAATACCCGTTCTGGCAGATGACCGCAAAAAACGAGAAAGCCGTGTATGCCTGCGTCAACTACGGGGAGGCATATGTGCCGAAAGAGATTGAGGAACGGTCAATCTGTATTAATGAAGATATTGGAGTGCTGTTAAATCTGGTTCGTTATCCACAAGTTTAGGTTAAAATAAAGTTGACTTTATATTTTCTGAATTGCTTTTATGCGCGACTGACAGTGAAACAAAAATCTCACGCGTGAGCATGGGATTTTTTCTTTTGGTTTCTATGGATTCGGAATATAATATTTTGAAAACAATTTGGCCGCAGTTATGTGATAACAGCATGAACAGTTCTTTGATGGTGTTGAGTCTTCCGTTTTGATCCGCTATAATATGTAAATATAAAATCAGCCAGCGGTATGCTGACGGAACGGAGGTAACAATGGAGAAGAATAACTGGCTCCAGTTAGCGGAAGGAACCGGAAAGAACATTATCATGGGGCAGGCGATGAATCTGCTCGATGGTGTTCTGGATTATAAAGAACTTATGATGGGATATGCCTGCGCGATCAAAGAGATCAATACAAAGTTTGAAGTGCTGGATACGGAATTTGAAGTCAGATATAAGAGAAATCCGATCAGTTCTATTGAAACCCGACTGAAAAGTCAGACAAGCATTCTTGAGAAGATGGCCAGGATGGGACTGCCGCCGACAAGGGAGAATATAGAGAACAATCTGAACGACATCGCGGGAATCCGGGTGATCTGTTCTTATATAGATGACATCTATCTACTGGCGGATGCGCTGACCAGGCAGGATGATATCAAACTGATCAAGAGAAAGGACTATATCAGCAACCCGAAGCCGAACGGATACCGCAGTCTTCATCTGATTGTCAGCATTCCGATCTTCTTTGCGGAATCGGTGAAGGAAGTGAGAGCGGAAGTACAGATACGGACGATTGCCATGGATTTCTGGGCCAGCCTGGAGCATCAGATCAAGTACAAGAAAAATGTGGAGCACGCGGATAAGGTGATTGCGCGTCTGAAAGATTGTGCGGATGAGATCGCGCATGTGGATGAGACGATGCAGGAAATCAGAATGGAGATGGACAAAATACAGGAAAAGCCGACAGCTGAAGAGGTGCTGTATGAAAAACTCAAAAAAATAGATATTAATTTCATGTAGTGTCAGTATGTCTGGCAGCATGGCCTTTGATCCCGGCGGGTGACAGAAAGCATAACAGAAAAAAGAAGAGGAGCACAGCGGACGAAATGCTGTGCTTCTTTTATGAAAATTTTTGCCTTACATCTTGACTTGCCATGGAAGAGTGCTAAAATATGTTCTGTAATAAAGTTCATTTGGAAACTGTTTCTTATTAAACTAATTGGGGGCACAGTCATGAACAGAACGACAGAATTATGGATGGGACTTCGCAGTCTGCTTCGTCTGTATGACCGGATGCTGAAAAAGGTCTGTATGGAACATGATCTTACTGTGATTGAAGCGGATGTGATCAGCTTTCTTCAGAATAATCCTGGCAAGGATACGGCGGCAGATATCGTGGAACTCAGGATGCTCTCAAAAGGAGCGGTCTCAAAGGCAGTGGAATCTCTGATTCAGAAGTCGCTTCTGGAGCGGATTCCGGATATGGAAGACCGCAGAAGGATTCATCTGAAGCTGAAGCCGGAAGCCGGACCGGTGACGGAAAGTATTGATGACGTCAGAGAAGAGTTTTTAAACACTGTTCTGGAAGGATTTACGAATGAGGAGCTTGAGATGCAGGCTCGGTTTTTTCAGAAGCTTTCTGAAAATACAAGACGTGCCATGGAAAGGAGCGACAGGTGATGGGAGAGACAGATAAAAATTACAATCAGAGCAGCGGTTCGGCAGCCGGGGAGGACAAGGAATTTCTGCGGACGGAACCGCTGGGGAAACTGCTTCTTAAGCTGGCGCTGCCGACTGTGGCGGCTCAGCTGATCAATATGCTGTACAATATCGTGGACAGAATTTACATCGGGCATATCCCGGATATCGGCGCGACGGCTCTGACAGGAGTCGGCGTGTGTATGCCCCTGATTATGATCGTATCAGCGTTTGCGGCGCTGGTAGGATACGGCGGAGCTCCGAGAGCTTCTATTTTTATGGGAAAGAAGGACAACGAATCCGCAGAGAAGACACTGGGCAACTGTTTTGTGCTGCAGATCGTGATTTCCGTGGTGCTGACAGCAATCCTGCTGATCTGGAACCGTGATTTCCTTATGGCTTTCGGCGCAAGTGAGAATACGATCGAATATGCCGTGAATTATATGAACATCTATGCGCTGGGAACTATTTTTGTTGAGATTACTCTGGGAATGAATGCGTTTATTACAGCGCAGGGATTTGCGAAGACCGGAATGCTCTCCGTGCTGATCGGCGCGGTGGCGAATATTATTCTCGACCCGGTCTTCATCTTCGGCTTCAATATGGATGTGCGCGGCGCGGCTCTGGCAACGATCATCTCACAGGCCCTTTCCTGCATCTGGGTGGTTGCTTTCCTGTGTGGAAAGAAAACATTTCTCAGAATTAAGACAAAGAATCTCAGGCTGAATCCGAAGATCATCCTGCCCTGTCTGGCGCTGGGGGTTGCAACGTTTATCATGCAGGCCAGTGAGAGTGTGATTTCTGTGTGCTTTAACAGTTCTCTTCAGAAGTACGGCGGTGATATTGCGGTAGGCGCCATGACAATTCTGACCAGTGTCATACAGTTTGCCATGCTTCCGCTGCAGGGCCTGGGGCAGGGAGCACAGCCGATTATCAGTTACTGTTACGGCGCTGGGGACGGAGGAAGAGTGAAGAACGCGTTTAAACTTCTGCTCAAAGTCAGGCTGATTTATTCCGTCCTGCTCTGGATGCTGGTTATGCTGATTCCGGGTGGATTCGCAGCCATGTTTACATCAGATGCGGAACTGATGGAATATACGCGGACAGCACTTCGGATTTATATGGGATCCATGTTCCTCTTTGGAATCCAGATGGCATGCCAGATGACATTTAATGCGCTGGGGAAAGCAGTGGAATCCATCGTTGTAGCCGTGATGAGAAAGTTTGTTCTTCTGATACCGCTGATTTATATCATGCCGCAGATCTTAAGATCAAATCAGACGATGGCTGTCTATATGGCAGAGCCGATTGCGGATCTGATCGCGGTAACATTTACGGCAATTCTATTTACAGTTCAGTTTAAAAAGACATTGAAGAAAATAAAAATTGCATAAAAAATATTGTGGATCTTATGGAGAACATCAGATGCTGATGAAGCGCAGATGTTCTCCTTTTTATTTTATAAAGAATTTTTCCAGACAGGAAAGCTTCACGGTGTGAGGGATTATAAATGCTGATAAAAAGCAAATTAATATTTCAGAAACAAAATGGAAACGTTTCAGAAAAAACAGAAAGTTAATCTTTATATCGTCAAAGACAAACAGATACAAAAGGAAGGAGAAATAATAATGAAAAAGAGTACATTTGTGGCAATGATTTTAGGAACAATCGGCGGAATTCTGTTTGCACTGGGAATGTGCGTGGCGCTGATCCCGGAATGGAATGCGTTTAAACAGGGAGTTGTAATGGGGGTGATCGGTGCGGTTGTGCTTTTGATTATGGTACTGGTGTGGAGAAAGATGGAGAATAAAAATCCGATCAAGGTATCTGCTAAGACGATCGGTACTGTATTGTGGGGGATTATCGGAGCCCTTGCCCTTGGAGTCGGAATGTGCCTGACAATGGTGTGGAGCCATATGATGATCGGCATTGTAGTCGGCATTGTGGGAATCGTCCTGCTTCTGAGCCTGATCCCGATGACAAAAGGGCTGAAATAAATTCTGGCTTAAAAATAGAATAAAGAAGGCGTAGAATAGAGCGGCGATCATTCCTGATGAAAGTGGGAATGCGCCGCTTATTTTGCAATAAAAGTGGCGTATGCGGAATACTTGTACTATAATAGGTACGGCAGAAATCTTTGAAGAAAGGAATACAGATCGATATGCGTACAATGGAATTTACAACAGAGCAGCTGGATGCGTTTGAAATCGGACAGGAGTTAAGCGTCACGGAATATCAGCTTCCCACCAGCTATTACTATATGATCGAGCATGCGCTTGGCATGAGCGGGAATTTTAAGAATGCGGAACGCCTTCACACATTTACAGGGCGTGTGGTGGATAAGAAAAAGACAGAGATGTTTAATATTGTCGTCCTGGAGTTTGATGAATAGGCAGCACGCATGAAATATTGGCGCAAACCATATTTATTTCCCCAACCGGTTATGATCATATATGTATGATGAAAACGGAAATGCCATGAATGCCTCTCTGCTTGACAGTTCTCGAGCAGAAAAATCAGGATAGTATGCATTCAGGTTATAACTCTCTTCCGAATCGGCATTGTACTTCCGGCAAAATATAATCTACAATTATCACTGTAGAGACAAAGAAGTCGAAGATTCAAGGAGGAGTTAATCATGGAATATGCAGTATTAAATAATGGAATTAAAATGCCGATGGAGGGATTCGGAGTATTTCAGGTACCGGATCCGGCACAGTGTGAGCAGGCTGTTCTGGATGCCATCGAGAGCGGTTACCGCCTGATCGACACAGCTGCGGCTTATATGAATGAGAAAGCAGTAGGAGAAGCGATTAAGAAATGCGGCGTTCCGCGTGAGGAGCTCTTCATCACAACAAAACTCTGGGTGCAGGATGCAAGCTATGAAGGAGCGAAGAAAGCAATTCAGACATCTCTCGATAATCTGGGACTTGATTATCTGGATCTGTACCTGATTCATCAGCCGATGGGTGATTACATCGGAGCATACCGGGCTATGGAAGAGGCTTATAAAGAAGGAAAACTTCGTGCAATC
>CALWBC010000105.1 GCA_944375755.1 uncultured Mediterraneibacter sp.
GTCCCACGCGCCTCCGGCGTTCGCCATGAAGATCGCCATCAGGAATCCGGTCGCGGTCGCGCCCGTGAGCAGCCCGATCACCCCGTTGTACCCGAGAATCAGTCCCGTCACGACCGGTGTGATAATCGCCAGAAGCGTGGGCAGAATCATCTCGTGAAGACTTGCCTTCGTACAGATGTCCACACAGGTCTCATAGTCCGCATCCGCCTTTCCTTCCATCAGGCCTTTAATCTCTTTGAACTGGCGGCGCACTTCCACGACGATGCTCTGCGCCGCGCGTCCCACAGACTCCATGGTCAGAGCCGCGAACACGAAGGGCAGGCAGGCGCCGATAAAGATGCCGACCAGAACCGTCGGATTCATCACGCTCATGTCAAGCACGATCTCCGCTCCGCCTACTTCCTGTACTTTCTCCACATAAGATGCGATCAGCGCCAGGGCGGTAAGCGCCGCGGAACCGATGGCAAATCCTTTCCCTGTTGCGGCTGTCGTATTTCCCAGCGAATCCAGCGCGTCCGTACGCCTTCTCACTTCCGGGTCAAGGCCCGCCATCTCGGCGATGCCCCCCGCGTTGTCCGCGATCGGCCCGTACGCGTCGGTTGCCAGCGTAATGCCGAGCGTGGAAAGCATGCCCACCGCCGCCAGGGCGATGCCGTACAGCCCGCGCGTTGACTCGATAAATCCGCCGGACAGAGCGTAGGCCGCCATCACGCAGATCGCGATAATCACGATCGGGACTGCCGTGGAAAGCATGCCCAGTCCCAGGCCGCCGATGATGATCGTCGCCGCGCCCGTCTCCGACTTGCCCGCCAGATTCTGTGTCGGTTTATAGGTATCCGATGTAAAATATTCCGTAAAAAACCCGATCAGCACGCCTGCAAGAAGTCCGCCAAGAATCGCGAAATAGAACCCGATAAAGTCCTTCCCGAGAATGAACCAGACAAGCGGGAATGCCACGACGGCAATAATCACCGCGCTGGTATTTGTTCCTCTTCTGAGCGCCTTCAAAAGTGTTCCCTGATCGGTATTTTCGCCGGTTTTGACAAGCAGCGAGCCGATAATCGAAGCGATCACTCCAACCGCCGCAAGAATCATCGGGATCACCACTGCGTTGACCCGGTCCACAGATTCGATTTTATTAAAAGCGATGACGCCGAGCGCGCACGCGGACAGGATAGAACCCACATAGGATTCATAGAGGTCCGCTCCCATTCCGGCCACGTCACCCACATTATCCCCCACATTGTCGGCGATCACGGCCGGGTTCCTCGGATCATCCTCCGGAATGCCCGCTTCTACCTTTCCCACAAGATCTGCTCCCACGTCGGCCGCCTTCGTATAGATGCCGCCGCCCACACGGGCGAACAGCGCCATGGAAGACGCGCCCATTCCGAAAGTAAGCATGGTACTTGTAATATCCTCCAGCGGAAGCTTAAATACAAGCCTTAAAAGAAGATACCAGATAGAGATATCCAAAAGCCCCAGTCCTACAACTGTAAATCCCATAACAGAGCCGGCGGAAAACGCCACGTTAAGTCCGCGGTTTAAGCTCTTCTGGCAGGCCGCCGCTGTCCTTGCATTCGCCCTCGTTGCGATCTGCATTCCGACAAAACCGGAAAGTCCCGAGAAAAATCCTCCCGTAACAAACGCGAACGGTACAAACCATGTCAGAAGCCCCAGCGCAGCCATCACGAAAAGAATGACAAACATCACCGCAAAGAAGCCGATCAGAATCTTATACTGCCGGCGCAGATACGCCATCGCCCCCTTGTGGATAGATGCGGAGATCTTCTTCATCGTCTCATTTCCTTCCGGGAAACGAAGAACCTTCTGTGCTCTGCTCACAACAAAAAGAAGTGCAATCACAGAACCGCATAACGTCAGTAGTGCCAATTCATTGTCCATTGAAACCTCTCCTTCCTTAAAAAAAATTTGATTCCATTATAGCACTTTCTAACCATTTTTGTATATTATTTATTAATATTTTTTGTGTTTTAGCACTATCTTTATGTAATATGAACAAAATATGAACATTCTGTAAATAAACTGTCTTTGGTACAGTTCTGACGCTGGTCCAGCATATTTCTATGCAGGTTTGATCAGGGCAGTGTAAAAATTCATACCTGTAAAAACAAAGATCCCCCGGAACCATACCGTGTAGAGGCAAGTGCCGCTGCATCCGAACACGAAAACACGATACGGTTCTGAGGGATATTGTAACTATACAGCAATATGAAATTTATAATCCGGTCAGACAGATCTGTTAAACATAAACAGCTCCCTTAATATTCAAATACTGCGACTCCATACGCCGGCAGCGGATATGCAATCGAATATTTCTGTCCGTCACACTCCTGTTTTACAGGCTTGTACACAAGAGGCCGTTTCTCTCCTTTTCCGCCGTACTGAGCATCATCACTGTTGAGAACAAGTTTTAGCTGCTTTCTCCTCGGGACTCCCACGCGATAATCCGGACGTTCCACCGGTGTAAAGTTCAGCACAAACAGCAGGTTCTTCTTTCCGTCTTTTGAATGTCTGACGAAGCTGTAAATACTGCGGAAAATATCATCCGCGTTAATCCACTGAAATCCTTCCGGCTGCTGATCCATCTCATAGAGTGCCTTATTCTTTTTGTACAGATGAAGGAGATCTCTGTACCAGTTCTGAATTGCCTGATGCTCCGGTTCCGCAAGCAGAAACCAGTCAAGCTCTCTCTCCTCGCTCCACGCACGAAGCTGGGCAAATTGCTGACCCATAAAAAGAAGCTTCTTCCCGGGATGACCTATCATGAACGCATATCCGGCTTTCAGATTTGCATATTTATCAAATCCAAGTCCCGGCATTTTATTGAGCATGGAACATTTCAGATGCACCACCTCATCATGCGAAAGAACAAGGATATAGTTCTCACTGTAAGCATAGGAGCTGGCAAACGTCATCATGTGATGTGCATTTTTTCTGAAATACGGATCCAGCTTCATATATTCGATAAAGTCATGCATCCAGCCCATATTCCATTTCAGGCTGAAGCCGAGTCCGCCGTCCTCAGGTGCGCCGGTCACTTTCGGCCATGCGGTAGATTCCTCGGCGATCATAACCGCTCCTTTATTTCTGCCCAGAACAACCGAATTCAGATGCTTGAAAAATTCGATTGCCTCCAGGTTTTCGTTTCCGCCGTATTTGTTGGCGACCCACTGTCCGTCCTGTTTGCCGTAATCCAGATAGAGCATGGACGCAACCGCGTCAACACGAAGCCCGTCCACATGATAATGCTCAATCCAGAACAGTGCATTCGCAATCAGAAAGTTTTTAACCTCCGGTTTTCCGTAATCAAAAATCTTTGTCCCCCAGTCCGGATGTTCGCCCTTCCTCGGATCCGCATATTCAAATGTAGGTGTGCCGTCAAAGTCAGCCAGTCCATGGGCATCTCTCGGGAAATGAGCCGGTACCCAGTCAAGAATGACACCGATATTGTTTCTGTGCAGATAATTAATCATATACGCGAAATCTTCCGGTGTTCCATATCTGGAAGTAGGAGCATAGTATCCTGTCACCTGATATCCCCACGAGCCATCGTAAGGATGCTCCGCCATTCCCATCAGCTCCACATGGGTATATCCCATTTTTTTCACATACTTTGAAATTGCCTCCGCAAACTCCCGGTATGTGTAAAATCCTTCATCCTCTCTTCCAGGATGTCTCATCCAGGATCCGAGATGCA
>CALWBC010000106.1 GCA_944375755.1 uncultured Mediterraneibacter sp.
GTACTGATTCTCGATGATTCCACCAGCGCGGTGGATACGTCAACAGAGACCCGGATCCGGGAGATGCTGGCGGAAAAACTTCCCCGCATGACGAAGATTATCATTGCTCAGAGGATTTCCTCCGTGCGTCACGCGGATCAGATTATTGTGCTGGATGACGGCAGAATCCGGGGGATCGGAACTCACGAAGAACTGCTGGCGGGGAATAAAATCTATCAGGAGATTTACGAATCCCAGAAGGAAGGAGCTGATCTGTAATGGCAAAATATACGGGGTATAAACGGCCGAAAAATACAAAAAGAGCACTGGCAGAGCTGTTTCATTACATGGGATATCACAAATGGATGCTTCTGATCGTTGCCGTACTTGTGGTGATCAGCACCGGCGCAAGTGTGGCGGGAACCTATCTTTTAAAGCCGGTGATTAATAATTTTATCCTGCCCGGAGATATCCGGGGGCTGATTCTGGCTCTGATCGGAATGGGCATTATGTACCTGTGCGGCGCGCTGTCCACTTTCGGGTACAACCGGCTCATGGTGAAGACATCTCAGAAAGTGGTGGGAGATATCCGGCGGGATCTGTTCGCACATGTTCAGACCCTTCCGCTGAACTATTTTGACACCCATACCCACGGGGAGATGATGAGCCGTTTTACCAATGATGTGGATACCATACAGGAGGCGCTGAACAACAGTTTCACCATGGTGATTCAGAGCTCTCTCACGCTGATCGGCACAGTGGTCATGCTCCTTGTTCTGAATGTGAATATGGCGCTTATCGTGATCGTGTTTCTGTGTATTATGTTCGGCTTTATCAAATGGAACGGAAAGCGGAGCAAGGAATACTTTGACCGGCAGCAGGAATATCTGGCCGGAATCAACGGATTTGCGGAGGAGATGGTCGCCGGACAGAAAGTGGAGAAGATCTTCAACCACGAAGAGGAGGATATGAAAGTATTCCGGAAGAAGAATGAGGATCTGAGGATCGCGTCTACGAAGGCGCTGGCCTACTCCTCCATGATGGTTCCCAGTATTGTGAGTCTCTCCTACGGCTGCTATGCGGTTTCCGCCTGCGCGGGCGGACTGCTGGCCATCGCGGGGATGATGGATCTGGGAAGTCTGGCGGCATATCTGGTCTATGTGCGGCAAAGCGCCATGCCCCTGAATCAGTTTACCCAGCAGGTTAATTTTATCCTGTCCGCACTGGCAGGCGCGGAGCGGATCTTTGAGATGATGCATGAAGAACCGGAAGTGGACGAGGGAACAGTAACCCTTGTGAGAACCGGAAAGGATAACCGGGAATATGGCTGGAAAGACGCGGACGGCAGGGTAACGCCGCTGCGCGGGGATGTCCGCCTGGAAAATGTAGTGTTCGGATATGTGCCGGATAAGAAAGTGCTCTCCGGCATCAGCCTCTACGCAAAACCGGGTCAGAAGATCGCCTTCGTCGGCTCCACGGGCGCCGGAAAGACGACAATCATTAATCTGATCAACCGGTTTTATGAGATTCAGGGCGGGCGGATCCTGTATGACGGCATAGATATAAGGAAGATACGCAAGGATGATCTAAGGAAATCCCTCGCCATGGTGATTCAGGATACGCACCTGTTTACAGGTACCATTATGGACAATATCCGTTATGGACGTCTGGACGCGACAGATGAGGAAGTGAAGGAAGCAGCGAAACTGGCAAACGCGGACTCCTTCATAAGAAGACTGCCGGACGGCTATCAGACCATGCTCTACAGCGATGGAAGCAATCTCTCACAGGGACAGCGCCAGCTGCTCGCCATTGCCAGGGCAGCCGTGGCAAAGCCGCCGGTGCTCATCCTTGATGAAGCTACATCGTCCATTGATACGAGAACCGAGCGCCTGATCGAGAAAGGAATGGACGCGATCATGGAAGGAAGAACCGTGTTCGTAATCGCCCACCGGCTCTCTACGGTGCGCAATTCGGAGGCGATTATGGTGCTGGAGCACGGCCGTATCATCGAGCGTGGCAGCCATGAGGAACTGCTGGAGCAGAAAGGCAGATATTATCAGCTCTACACCGGCATGTATGAACTGGAGTAGAAGGGCCAAATGACGCGGTTGAAGTAACATTTATACAGGGAGAAGGAGATCAACAGATGACGGAAAATAAAGAGCTTTTGGATATGCTGTACACGCTGGAGCTGAAGAAACGGCAGACCGTCCGGAAATTTCTCGTGGAAATCGGGCTGACGCCGGGGCAGGGGCAGGCAAGGATACTGCGCTATCTGGCCGCGCATCCCCATCTCACACAGAGGGAACTGGCAGAAGCGTGTATGCTGGATGTAACTACAATGTCCCGGGTGCTGGATAAACTGGAAAAACTGGGTCTGATTCTCAGAGAGCGTGACCCTGGATGCCGCAGAGCCTATCAGATCAGCCTGACTCCTGACGGGCAGAAAAAGGCACAGAGAATAGAACAGGAGTTTCAGAGGCTGGCGGATCAGCTGTTCGGAGGCATTCCGGCGGAAGATCTTGGAGCGTTTGGCAGAACGCTTAGTAAAATAGAAGAAAACATGAGGCGGGAAGAACACATGCCGGAGGAATAACACATGGTGGAGAAATAATGCATGCCGGAGAAATAATACATGCCGGAGGAATAACACATGCTGGAGAAATAACGCGTGCCGGAGGAAGAACTTCAGAACAGAGAGCGCGGATCCGGTACAAAATGAATGATATCGCAGATAAAATTTCAAAATAACTGTTAAAAACCGAAAAAATCCCCGTTATTTCGATAAAAAATGAAGGAAAGCATTGACGAACCATCATGAATTATATAAAATATCATTCAGTGACAAAAAAAGAGAAAGAGTGGAGGAGTCCTGCAATGACTGCGTACAAAGATTTAAGTAGAGAAGAGTTATTGGAACTGAAAAGCGGGCTGGAAGCCCAGTTTGAAGAAGTGAAAGCCAAAGGGCTGAAGCTTGATATGTCCCGTGGAAAACCGTCTGCAGAGCAGCTGAACCTGTCAATGGGAATGATGGATGTGCTTCACAGCGGTGTGGATCTGGTGTGTGAAGACGGTGTTGACTGCAGAAATTACGGCGGACTTGACGGAATCGCCGAGGCAAAGCAGCTCCTCGCCGATATGATGGAAGTGCCGAAAGATAACGTAATCATCTTCGGCAACTCCAGCCTGAACGTGATGTACGATACAGTGGCACGTTCCATGACACACGGTGTTCTCGGAAGCACACCGTGGTGCAGACTGGATAAAGTAAAATTCCTCTGTCCTGTTCCGGGATATGACAGACATTTTGCGATTACAGAGCATTTCGGAATCGAGATGATCAACATCCCGATGACACCGACCGGGCCGGATATGGATCTGGTAGAAAAATATGTAAACGAAGATCCGGCCGTAAAAGGAATCTGGTGTGTACCGAAATATTCCAATCCTCAGGGAATCACTTATTCCGACGAGACCGTGTACCGTTTCGCAAATCTGAAACCGGCAGCGGAAGACTTCCGTATCTACTGGGATAACGCGTACTGCGTACACCACCTGTATGAGGATAAGCAGGACTACCTGATCGAGATCCTGTCCGAGTGTAAGAAAGCAGGCAACCCGGATATGGTATACAAGTTCTCCTCAACATCAAAGATCAGCGTCCCGGGCTCCGGTATCGCAGCCCTTGCCGCATCCGAGGCGAACTTAAACGAGATCAGAAACATGATGAAAGTACAGACAATCGGACATGATAAAGTAAACCAGCTCCGTCATGTGCGCTTCTTCAAAGATGTTCACGGAATCGTAGAACACATGAAAAAACATGCGGATATCATGCGTCCGAAATTCGAGGCTGTCCTCGAAGTGCTTGAAAGAGAGCTGGGAGGTCTTGAGATCGGCTCCTGGATCAAACCTCTGGGCGGATACTTTATCTCCTTCGACGCGCTGGACGGCTGCGCGAAAGCCATCGTGGCAAAGGCAAAAGAGGCCGGACTTGTCATGACAGGAGCAGGCGCTACCTTCCCGTACGGCAAAGAGATCGGAAGAGCGTCGTGTAGGGA
>CALWBC010000107.1 GCA_944375755.1 uncultured Mediterraneibacter sp.
TTTAGAAGTTCCCGGATTCTGGAACGGAGCGCGGAACATACCTCTCCACTCTCAGAATACGATTCTTCAAATTTTACGCTCGATTCCGGACACTTTACTGAAACCTTTTAGTGAACTAAATAGCGGATATCTTGCATCTCCTCCATTCTGGTAGTAAAATTGTGGATAATAATTCTCAGATAACAACAAAGAAAATCTATGACGAACAAAGGAGATCTCCCATGACAAAGTTTGAGGAATTTGAAGAAGTTATCGCACGGCTCCGCGCTCCGGACGGTTGCCCCTGGGACAGGGCTCAGACGCATACGAGTCTGAAACCTACATGCATCGAAGAGGCCGCAGAAGTGATATGTGGAATCAATATTCTGGACCAGACCGGTGATCCGGAGAATCTGAAAGAAGAGCTGGGAGACCTGCTTATGCAGGTAGTTCTTCACGCTCAGATCGCCAGCGAAGAAGGATATTTTACAATGGACGATGTGATTCAGACTGTCATCGACAAGATGATCCGCCGTCACCCGCACGTCTTCAGTGATGAATCGGATCCTGGCACCGACGGATCTCAGGAGAGCTGGGAAGAAATCAAAAAGCTGGAAAAAGCTGGAAAAGAATGGACTGAAGCATATCTGCCGGAGGCATTTGAGGAGTCTAAAAATCTGATCGAACGTGCGAAAAAGCGAAAAGGATTCACAGAAGACACAGAGGGAGCTCCATCTGCATAAACGGCGCTCCCTCACTTATTTTTATCGAATCCTGTCACTGCTGGTTTTCCATCTGCTTATTGAACCCGAACAGCCATGTCAATCCAAATGCCACTGCAAATGACACCACATTTACAAGCAGGTAAAGAGGTAACTGCTCATTCAGATACAGTAAAATTCCATCCGTCCTGAGCCAGCATGCTGATCTCAAGGAAGTTCAGGATATGGTGAATACCGAAAATTCCAAGGAGCTGTCCGAAACAACCGTACAGCAGTCCGCCGATTCCCATCGGGAGGAACAGGATATTTTCCACTACAAAGAGCACGCCGTTTTCCACATAATGAAGTACCGGTCCGATGGCAAACAGTGCAAGAACGATGCCCACCAGAAGCGTAATAAAAGGTGTGACAATCAGATCGATTGCATCCGGGATATGTTTGCGGAGCCATTTTTCAAACTTTGCAGTAATAATACCAGTCACGAATGCGGGCAGCACGGATCCCTGATATCCGGCTACACGGATGAATCCGAAGAATTCAAGCGGTTCCGCCACACCGGATCCCACATCATAAGAACTCGGCAGGCTGGGGCTTACCAGCATAAGTCCAAGCACAATTCCAATCACCGGGCTGCCTCCGAAGTTACGGAATGTGGACCAGCACACCAGCGCCGGCAGGAAGGAAAACGCCGTATCTGTCAGAATCTGTGTAAATGTCAGAAAAGAGGAAGGGATATCCTCCGGGGTCAGCCCGAATACGCCCAGCACAGCATCCTGTGTGAGAAGTCCCCGCAGCCCCATAAACAGACCTGATGGAGCTGAAACTGAAAAAAGCCTGCCGCCTGCTGACCACCACCGAACTTCCGATTTCTCTTATTTCAAGTTCCCTGGGGTTCGATGATCAGCTGGCTTTCTCCAGGCTCTTCAAAAAAGAGTTCTCCGACTCTCCTTCCGCATACCGGAAGAAGAGCCGTGCTCTCACAGTCAGCGATGATTCTTAGTATCCGACTGCTCGATCTTATAATACACAGCAGAGAACGGGGGCAGGGTCACGCTGAAGCTCTCCTCCAGCATTCTTCCTGTTTTCACACTGTCCTCGGTATCTTTTCCACCGTTCTTTTCTGTGTCTTTTTCTGTTGTCCATGACTTTGCAGAGACTTTGTTCTCTGCCGGATCAGCGACTCTGATTGCTTTCACCTCTGTCTCCAGGATATTTTCACCGGATGCGAAGATCTGAGTAAGTTTCCCCGCGCCCGGTATACTCAGCACAAAATCCTCCTGCACTTTATCTGAGAAATTAAAGACAGCCGCAATCCGCTCTGCACTGCTCCTCTGTCCATTTCCTTTCAGGGCTTTTCCGGCGCTTCTTCGCTCAAATGCATAGACGCACTGTTCTTCTGCATTGCACTCCAGCCACTGAAACCCTTCCGGATCATAATCAAGTTCTGAGAACGCCGGGTGTTCCAGATAAAATCGGTTCAGTTCCCTCATAAAATCCCGGAACTCCTGATGGGCCGGGAATTCCAGCAGATTCCAGTCCTGCTCCCGCTTCTCATCCCACTCCCTGAAATGTCCGATTTCATTTCCCATAAAATTCAGTTTCTTCCCGGGATGGGCATACATATACATATAAAATGCCCGCGCCTGAGGGAACTTCATCTCATAATCACCATACATTTTCTGGAGGATCGTTGCCTTTCCATGCACAACTTCGTCATGTGAAAGTGGAAGCAGATATCTCTCATCATAATAATATGCCATGGAGAAGGTCAGCTTGTGGTAGTTCTCGCTCCGATACTCCGGAGCTGTTCTGAAATAATCCAGCGTATCGTTCATCCACCCCATATCCCATTTATAATCAAAACCAAGACCGCCTTCTGATACCGGCTTTGTCACATCCGGGAAACAGGTGGAATCCTCCGCCGCCAGAATCGCAGAGGGATGCCTCTCTTTCAGTCCCTGATTCATATATTTGAGAAACTCTACTGCATTGCCGTTCACGCCCCGCTCCGGCATTCCCTGCCAGTAGATCGCGCGACTGATCGCGTCCATCCTGAGACCGTCCATGTGATATTCCTCCAGCCAGTAGTTGGCAGCAGACTGAAGAAAACTGCGCACCTCACCCCGGGAATGCATGAAATTACAGCTTCCCCACTCACTGTACCCCACGGCAGAGTGCGGATACTCATACAGCGCGGTTCCGTCATAATGCGCGAGTGCATATCCGTCCACCGCGAAATGAACCGGCACAAAATCAAGAAGAATCCCGATGCCGTTCTGATGGCACTGATCCACAAAATATTTCAGCTGATCCGCAGTTCCATAACGGGACGTCGGACTGTAGAATCCGGTTCCCTGATACCCCCATGACTCATCACTGGGGTATTCATTTAACGGCATGATCTCAATATAGTTGTATCCGTTTTCCTTCACATAAGGAATAATAATATCCGCCATCTCCTCATAGGAGTACCATGCATCCGGCTCTTCAGATGGTTTTCGAAAAGAACCGAAATGAATCTCATAAATGTTCAGCGGCGCCTGCCTGTGATCACTGCGTTTTCTCATCCACGCCCCATCATGAAATCGATAGTTGTCCATATCCCGGATAATGGAAGCAGTATTCGGACGAAGCTCCATGCCGTATCCATACGGATCACAATGATCAATCCACTGTCCGCTCTGGTCATAGATCCGGTACTTGTACATCATTCCCGGCTTCGCATTTCTGCAGGTATATTCCCAGAAGTTTCCGTCATGAACCTTCTCCATGGGGCATTCCTCCCACTCGCTGAACTCCCCGATCACGGATATCCTGGACGCGGACGGCGCGAATGTTCGGAATACTGTCCCCTGTCCGGTCGCGTGAGCTCCGAGATACCTGTACGCATCGAAAACTTTTCCAGTATAAAATCCATAAAAATCCATCTCATACCTCCACAATTAATCGACAGCAGTTGTTTTTTCCTTTATAATATAAACAGACTGGGGCTAATAATTGTACGTTATCATCCCCTTTATATAAATATTATCCATCGGAAAAAGAGCCGTCCACCGACAATAATAGATATTAGTCGGATAAACAACTCTTGTCTGGAAATTGTCGGTTTTTATCGCATGAATCAGATATTATAGCAGAAAACGGAGAAAAGCAGATATGGATCTCAGAGTAAAAAAAACAGAAACAGCAATTAAAAATGCATTCCTGGAACTCAGGGCAAAAAAGCCCCTGGAAAAGATTACGGTAAAAGAACTGTGCAGTCTTGCCTGTATTAACAAGTCCACTTTTTATTCTCACTATGAAGATATTTACGCACTGTCAGAAGCCATGGAACACGAGACAGTCATGTCCATTATTAACAGTATTTCTGATCTGAAAGATTATTCACGCGAAAAGTCAGATGCTTTCACACGTAAACTCTGTCTTGCCTTTATGTCGCAAATCTCACTGATTAAAATCATGTTCTCTGGAAGAGAGCAGAACCATCTCGGCAGCCGGCTGGATGAGGAATTAAAAAAACTGATTTTCAAAAAATACCCTCAATTTCAAAATGACCCGGAAAAAAATATTCTGCTCTCCTATTGTATCCAGGGCGCTTATCACGCGTATCTGAATAATCCATCTGTCGATACGGATACTTTTGTTCGGACAGTAGAAGCAATTGTAAAGTGTCTGCAGCCTATGCTGTAAATATTCCATTCTGCTCTTTGCAGCGCAGAATCATAACAGAATTTTTAATACTGCTTTTCCTACCTGCTCTGCCAGAACCTGATGAGACTGCGGACTCAGATGCATTTTATCATGTTCATCAGATGAGACATACTGATTTGCATCCAGATAAAAGCACCCTTTTCTCTCACATAATTTTTCATAAAGCTCAGGAAGTTTTTTTGAAATACCGACCGCTCTCTCTGTAAATCCAGAATACCGGCTGTCCTCTACGTCTGCCCCCAAAGCCGGCGGGGATATTACCAGAACCTCAGGTCTGGTTCCGTATATGCCATAGGAATGGCACTGTATTTCATTTATGATTTTCTCCAATCCAGCTGCCACATCTTCCGGAAGAACCTGAAACCTTTCTTTTAAATCATTGATTCCAAGCATAACAATTACAAGATCAAGAGGGCTGTGGGAATCAAGCAGCATTGGCAGAGCTCGCAGTCCGTTTCTGTTCGGAGCCAGAGGATCATCCCAGACTGTCGTCCTGCCTCCGATTCCTTCTTCTTTCACCGAAAAATCATTCCCAAGCCGCTCCTGCAGGATACACGGCCATCGTTCCTCTTCCACCAGTCTCGCCCCGCTCTCCGGATCTATTCCATAAGTATTTGAATCGCCAAAACACATAATCCTCTTCATTATAATCCGTACCTTTCCCTGATCATTTTTTCACATGCAGTGATTTCATATTC
>CALWBC010000108.1 GCA_944375755.1 uncultured Mediterraneibacter sp.
GAAGATTATTCAGATGCAGATTGATCCTCAGAAGATTGGTGATGTGGTAGGACAGAGAGGTAAAACAATCAATGCCATTATCGAGCAGACGGGTGTGAAGATTGATATTGAGGATGACGGATCCGTATCTATCTGCGGTACGGAGAAAGAAGGAATGGACAAGGCCGCGAAGCTGATCCACACGATTGTTACGGATTTTGAAGCCGGACAGGTATTCGAAGGAAAAGTAGTCAGCATCAAGGATTTCGGTGCGTTCCTTGAGTTTGCTCCGGGCAAGGAAGGTCTTGTACACATTTCCAAGATCGCGAAACAGAGAGTGAACAAAGTGGAAGACGTGCTTTCACTTGGCGATGTTGTCAAGGCGGTCTGCCTCGGCAAAGACAAAATGGGAAGATTCAGCTTCAGCATCAGAGATGTGGCTGAATAAAAATCAGAAGAACAATTAAATGACCGGCACACGCCGAAACCGGAGACAGACACAGCGCTGTCCGGCAGGAACTGACTGCCGGGGCCTGTGCCGGGCAACGGATTTGGCGTGTGTCTTTTCTATAATAAGCGGTGGTGAAATCAGATGGAACAGACGACTTTATTTGGAAATAGCAGATCCATGACCCCTCTGGCAAGCAGGCTGAGACCGGACAGTCTGGAGGATTTTGTGGGACAGGAACACCTGATCGGAAAGGGGAAGATTCTGCGTCAGCTGATTGAGAGGGATCAGATCTCATCCATGATTTTCTGGGGCCCTCCGGGTGTGGGAAAGACAACTCTTGCCAGCATTATCGCGGGAAGAACCCAATCCGAGTTTATCAATTTCAGCGCGGTGCCCAGCGGGATCAAAGAGATCAAGGAAGTAATGAACCGGGCGGAGCAGAGCCGCAGAGTCGGACTTCGCACCGTGCTGTTCGTCGATGAGATTCACCGGTTCAACAAGGCTCAGCAGGATGCTTTTCTACCCTATGTTGAGCGGGGAAGTATCATTCTGATCGGAGCGACTACGGAGAATCCTTCCTTCGAGATCAATGCGGCTCTTCTGTCACGGTGCAGAGTTTTCGTGCTTAAGGCACTGGGCGAGGAGGATCTGGTCCGGCTTCTGAAAAATGCGCTTCAGAAACCGGAAGGATTCGGCAATCAGAATGTAAAGATTTCAGAGGAAAATATCAGGACCATCGCCGCTTTTGCCAACGGAGATGCGAGAACCGCGCTCAATACGCTGGAGATGGCTGTGTTAAACGGAGAGATCAGTCCGGAGGGTATCCGTGTGACCACCGAAGGGCTCTCCCAGTGCATCAGCCGGAAGTCTCTTCTGTATGACAAGACCGGTGAGGAGCATTATAATCTGATCTCTGCCCTGCATAAATCCATGCGGAACAGCGATCCCGACGCGGCGGTTTACTGGATGATGCGGATGCTGGAAGGCGGAGAAAATCCACTCTATATTGCCAGACGGCTGATCCGTTTCGCAAGCGAGGATGTCGGGATGGCGGACAGCAATGCCCTCCAGGTGGCGGTTGCCGCTTATCAGGCGTGTCACTTTCTGGGGATGCCGGAGTGCGATGTGCATCTGACCCATGCGGTGGTCTATCTTTCTCTGGCCCCGAAGTCGAATGCCCTGTATAAGGCCTGCGAGGAATGCAAAAAGGAGGTGCGGACACGCCGGGCGGAGCCGGTTCCCATGCAGATCCGCAATGCGCCCACAGGTCTTATGAAAGAACTCGGCTACGGGAAGGGGTATGAATATGCCCATGACACAGAAGAAAAGCTGACACACATGCAGTGTATGCCGGACAGCCTGAAAGACCGTGTGTATTATCATCCCACCGGTCAGGGGGAGGAAAAGAAGGCGGCGCAGAGGCTGGAGGAGATCAGAAAATTTCGTGAAAGCTGAAAATAATTAATAAATTTTTCTCAAAATGCCCAGACTATTCAATGATCCCGTCATTCCGGGAGTACGAAGAATGTGGAAAGAGGATGCGGACAGTGAAGAGACTGAGCGAGTATTTGTTTTTGTGGGCGTTCGGCGGAACGCTTTATTATACGTTTGAAATGGTTTTCCGCGGCTTTTCTCACTGGTCAATGTTTCTGCTGGGAGGTGTGTGTTTTGTGTTCTTTGCCCAACAGGGGCTCTGGACCGGGTGGGAGGAGCCTCTGTGGAAACAGGTGGGATGGTGCGTGATTTTCGTTACGGCAGGAGAGTTTATAACCGGGATCATTGTCAATAAAATGATGGGATGGCAGGTGTGGGACTATACGGATCAGCCTTTTCAGCTTATGGGGCAGATCTGTCTTCCGTTTACGGTGATTTTTTCCGGCCTGTGCGCCATCGGAGTATTGATGAGCGGCTATCTTCTTCACTATTTATACGGGGAGAAAAAACCCTGTTTCCATGTGCTCTGACAGAAAGCGGACTCCCGGAAATCCGGTTCCGGGGCGGCTCTGCGGCGGAAGAAAACAGGAGCGTGATTTCTCTTATTGAACAGAAATCTCAAAAATGCTATAATACATCCGCAGAAAAAATCATTGCACAAATGTTGTGAGAATTCATATAAAAGGAGTAGGAATGTGGCTGAAATAACACCAATGATGAAGCAGTATCTGGAGACGAAATCCCAGTATCAGGACTGCATTCTTTTTTACAGGCTGGGGGATTTTTACGAGATGTTCTTCGATGATGCGCTCACCGCTTCCAGAGAGCTTGAGATTACGCTGACGGGGAAGAACTACGGACAGGAAGAACGGGCTCCCATGTGCGGCGTCCCCTACCACGCTGTGGACAGCTACCTGAACAAGCTGGTGCCAACGGGATACAAAGTTGCGAGCTGTGAGCAGGCGGAGGATCCGAAGACCGCGAAAGGGATTGTGAAGCGGGAAGTGGTCCGCATCGTTACCCCGGGAACCAATCTGGATACCCAGGCACTTGATGAGACGAAGAACAACTACATTATGTGTATTGTCTATATCGCGGACAGGTACGGGGTCTCCGTCGCTGATATCACGACAGGAGACTATTTTGTGACCGAGATTCCGGACAGCGCAAAGCTGATGGATGAGATTTACCGCTTTTCACCGTCCGAAATCATATGCAATGAGGCGTTCTATATGAGCGGGATGGA
>CALWBC010000109.1 GCA_944375755.1 uncultured Mediterraneibacter sp.
CCCCTCGCACCGTTTAACAACATTTTTCCACTCCCTTAAGAAGTTCCAGCGGATTCCTCCAAAGTCACACGGCCCACACCTCTCCGCTCTCAGAAAGTGTATCCAGTCCGTCCGCTTCGCTTCCTTCGCACTTCCCATCGGAAGCTCAGTGAAGCAAAACAGGCTGAAAAAACCGCGAAACGGCGCGGCTTGAAGGTATCACCATTTGTAAAATCTTCTGGCCGCGCCTTTGTTACTGTAGCTATATTGTTACTATCTTCCCATATGAATAGAGCAGAAAACAGAACTCTATTGCAAGCACCTTTCTGCGGAGCTGGAGGATGTGGGCGGGGTGACTTCGAAGGCGAATTAGCGGAACTTCTTAGTTGCTCTTATTCCCCGGAGCGGAACCCCGAACATATCCTCCAGCTCCGCAGAATACGTCTTAAAAAACATCTCTGTTTTCGTACGTTCAGCCAATGAAGGTAGTGAACAAAATAGCTGTTTCAATTTAGAAAGAAAGGAAGATACGCTTGAAGACAAGTGATTTTTATTATGACCTGCCCCAGGAACTGATTGCTCAGGATCCACTGGAGGACCGCTCCTCATCCAGGCTGCTTGTGCTGGACAAGGAGACGGGAGAGACCTCCCATCATGTATTTAAGGAGATTATCAATTATCTCAACCCTGGGGACTGCCTTGTGATCAATGACACAAAGGTGATACCAGCCCGCCTGATTGGTGCAAAAGAGGAGACCGGTGCAAAGATCGAGGTGCTGCTCTTAAAAAGAGGCGCGGATGATGTCTGGGAGACGCTTGTAAAACCGGGCCGCAAGGCGAAACCGGGAACCAGAATCAGTTTCGGAGACGGCCTTCTGGTCGGCGAGGTTGTGGATATCGTAGATGAAGGCAACCGTCTGATCCGTTTTGAATATGAAGGAATCTTTGAAGAGATTCTCGATCAGCTCGGACAGATGCCGCTTCCGCCTTATATTACGCATCAGTTAAAGGATAAGGATCGGTATAACACCGTGTACGCAGCACATCCGGGCTCTGCGGCAGCTCCTACAGCGGGACTTCATTTCACTCCGGAACTTCTGGAAGAGATTCAGGAGAAAGAAGTGGAGATCGCACATGTGACTCTGCACGTAGGACTGGGGACATTCCGTCCGGTGAAGGTGGACGATGTGGAAAACCACCATATGCATTCAGAGTTCTACATGATTGATGAGGAGGCGGCAGAGAAGATCAATCGCGCAAAGGATAACGGAAAGCGCGTGATCTGTGTGGGAACCACAAGCTGCCGGACCATCGAGTCAGCGGCTGATGAAAACGGAAGACTTAAAGCATGCAGCGGATGGACAGAGATCTTTATCTACCCGGGATATCAGTTTAAGATTCTGGACTGTCTGATCACGAATTTCCATCTGCCCGAGTCCACCCTTATCATGCTTGTGTCTGCTCTGGCAGGACGTGAGCATGTGCTCTCCGCTTATGAGGAAGCGGTGAAGGAGAGGTATCGGTTCTTCAGTTTCGGAGATGCGATGTTTATTGTTTAATACCATGTTTTAACATTTGTTGTAACAAGAGGACGAGAAAAGGACAGGGAGAGAAGACCTGTCCTTTTTGATTGAGAAAATTTGTATTTATATCTTGACTTTGACGCTGCGTCAACTTATATCATTGTTGACAGGACGAAACCAGAAAACTGGTCTGTGGGGAAATGATATGTTCAGTCCGGTGAAACAGGAGGAAAACTTATGTACAGTATCAGAGAACTGTCGGAAATAGCGGGAGTGAGTGCACGCACCCTGCGCTATTATGACCAGATCGGTCTTTTAAAACCAGCGTATACAAACGAAGCGGGATACCGGTTCTACGGGGAACAGGAGATAAATATGCTGCAGCAGATTCTGTTTTACCGGGAACGGGGGATGGATCTGAAAAGTATCCGGAAGATACTGTATGATGAAGAGTTTGACCTTGCAGGTGCGCTTGAGGAACATCTGAGGGATCTGGAGCAACAGAAAAATCGGATTGACCTGCTGATTGATCTGGTACAGCGTTCCATTCGAGCAATGAAAGGAGTAGGCGATATGAGGGATGCAGAGAAATTCCAGGCATTTAAAGAAAATGCGGTAAAGCAGCATGAAGATATGTACGGTGCGGAAGCACGCAGGAAATATGGAGATGAAGAGGTTGATGAAGCACAGAGAAAAGTTCTAAATATGACGGAGGAAGAGTACGAGAGATTTGAGAATCTCGGAAAAGAGATCCGGGAGAGATTGAAAGAAGCAGTACTCGCAGACGTCAGCCCGGACAGTGAGGAGGCTGGCCGAATCGTGATGCTCCATAAGGAATGGCTGGGCATGACCTGGAAGAAGTATACGGAGGAAGCACACAAAGCCATGGCAAATCTTTATATCAGCGATGAGAGATTCCAGGCATATTATGACCGGGAAGTACCCGGATGCGCGGTATTTCTGGAACAGGCAATCAGAAATAAGGTTGGCGCAGAAAAATAGTTGAACAGATTCTAATTCTATGCGGACTATAACGTAACGAAAAGCCCCGGACGGTGATCCGGGGTTTTTGCTGTAATTCAGACAGAAGAAGGGGAAAATTAAGCTGCCAGAAACCGCTCTTCCGCCTTGTTCCAGTTTACGACATGGAACCAGTCGTCAATATACGCAGCCCGCTGATTATAATGTTTCAGGTAGTAGGCGTGCTCCCAGACATCGATATTAAGAATCGGCTTCATGAAACGGGATAACGGTGTGTTCTGGTTGGAAGAAGTGATGATTTTCAGACCACCCCGGTCCAGAATGAGCCATGCATAACCGGAACCGAATACGGAAAGAGCCGCTTTTTTAAATTCAGCTTTGAAGTTCTCCGGGCTCTGGAACTGCCAGGACATTCGGGCAAAGAGCCGGGGAGCTGAACAGGGTGTACCCGGCTCTTTCATGCTGTCAAAGTAGAAGCGGTGGTTATAGACTCCGCCTGCATTGTTGCGAATTGGGACCTGCAGGTGGCAGGGCAGATTTCTCCAGGAGCATACAAGTTCTTCGAGAGAATATTTCTGCAGAGAAGGATTCTCTTCGAGAAGCTTGTTCAGGTTGTCGATGTATGCCTGAAGATGCCGGTCGTGGTGCAGATGCATTGTCTTCTCATCAATGAAGGGCTCCAGAGCGTTATATGCATAAGGGAGCGGCGTATTTACAAAAGGATAACAGCTGTTCATGTCAGACCTCCTTAAAGGTTTTCTAACAGTGTATGAGAGAGGAAAAGGTAAATATTACTATTTGGTTTAATTTGTATTTTTAAAACGCCGGCGGAATTCTTTTGGCGAGATTCCCATTATTTTTGTAAATACTCTGGTATAATAGTTTGGATCATTAAACCCTGTGTTTATTGCAATTTCACTGATGGAGTCTGTGGAATTGATCAAATAGTTTTTGCTGAGTTCGATACGTACTTTATTGATGTATAAATTGATATTAACTCCGGTTCTTTTCTTGAAAATATGGCTTAGATGGGATGAGCTGCAGTGGCAGAATTCGGCCAGACTGTTTATGGATATATGCTGCCGGCTGTTCTGACGAATATACTCAATTGCATGGGATAGAATTGTATCCTCGTTAGAATTGTGGTATCTGTAAATTACGGCTGTGTCTGGGTTTGTTTTTTTGAGAATTTCGTATGTGTGTCCCAGATATTCTGCGAGAAGCATCAGTTGGGGAAGAAGATCAGTGGGATCAATACAAGGGGATGTTATGCTGGCATTGTACAGTCTGGAGGCTTCTGCATAAGACAGAGTTGTGCTGTTTTTGCAGGCGCGATGAATACACCAGTCAGTTAATTTCGAATCTTTTTGGAAAAAGCCGGCATTAATAGAGCCAAGAAGGGCATCTTTATACCGGATAGGAACAACGTATTCATAGAGTCCCGCATGACAGGCACCAAAACAGTAATCGCAATGATTCTTCTCCATTTTTTTATACATTTTTCGAATCATGTTCAGGCACTGATAATAGGAATGCTGCTCACTTTTGATGTACATACAGAAAGGGTTGGTATGTGCAAGAAAAGGCTGAAGAGCTTCGTCGAGTTCTTTGTTTATAGGGATGAATCCGTAAAAGTCCTTGATACAAATCTGTACATTGTACTTTTGAGATAAAAAAGTAAGGTATTTTCTGATATTCTGATATGTATTTTCCATAATATCCTCCTGAGTCGTTCTGCGAGACAATAGTTTTTTCTTTTTCAAAATCCCTGTATATGTAAAACAGTAAGAAGGTTCTCTGATTTTATTATAATGTAATGTTGCAGAATAATCTAGAAATATAACATAAATATCATGGAAATAAGAGGATTATCTTGGTATTATTATATCAAATATTAGAGAAAACAAAGAAAAATTAGTGAATATTACATATAAACAGGAAGAAAAACTGGATAAATCTGTAATATAGAAGTGGAGTGCGTAATTATGAAAGAAATCAGATTGAAAACCTCCCTGGTGGTAATCGGCGCGGGGCCGGCTGGTATCTGTGCGGCATTGGAGGCGGCAAGACTGGGAGTAGATACGATACTTGCGCATAACCGCCCGGTGCTTGGTGGAAACTCCAGTAGTGAGGTAAGAGTCTGGATGCGGGGAGCAACAGGGGGAGGTAATCTTTTCAGTGAAGAGATGGGCGTCCTGGGCGGACTGAAAATGAAAAATCTGTATGCGAATCCGGAATTTAATCCGGTTTTCTGGGATGAAATCCTCCTTGATGCTGTTCTGGGAGAATCCCGGATTACCTTGCTTTTGAACACCAATATCGAAGAAATTGAGAAAAATCAGGGAAAAATAAAATGGGTAAAAGGGGTGCAGCAGTCCAGTGAACATATCTATATTCTGGAAGCAGATTATTTTATAGATGCGACAGGAGATGGCATAATCGGGGATCTGGCAGGAGTACCATATCAGATTGGAGAGAGCCGGTATGAAAGTAAGAAAAAGGATGTTCAGTACAGACTTTTGAGCAGTTCGATTCTGTATTATGTTAAAAATGCCGGGAAGCCGATTAAATTTGTCCCACCGGATTATGCTTATGATATTCCCTATATTGAATCGCTTGTAAATAAAGGCGGAAGGATTATCAGTGAAAAACAGACCGGAAGCGACTGCTGGTGGTTCGAGTTCGGAGGGCTTCAGAATACAATATCGGATGCGCAGGAAATCGGACTGGAACTGAAAAAACTGGTTATGGGAGTATGGGATTATATTAAAAACAGTGGAAGATATCCCGACGCAGAGAATTATACCCTGGAATGGATCGGAAATATTCCGGGGAAAAGGGAATCCCGTCGCATGATTACCGATTATATTCTGAAACAGGATGATATCGTGGAACAGCGATCCTTCCATGATACTGCTTTTTACGGAGGATGGTATATGGATTTTCATCCGGCGGAGGGGTTGGAAAGCGGAGAAGAAAACTGTGTGCAGATTCCTGTACAGATTTATGAGATACCGTTCCGCTGCCTGTATTATTCCGGGGTTCCCAATCTGATATTTGCGGGAAGGATTATTGGCACGGAGCAAGGGGCATATGCATCGACCAGAATAATGGATACATGTGCATTATCAGGTCAAGCTGCAGCGGCACTTGTGTGCCAGTGCCTGACAGTAGAAAAAACACCTTCAAAACTTACGGAAAAACATATCGGAGAACTACAGAATATGCTGATGAGGGAGGATATGTTTCTCCCGGGATATCGCTATGAAGATCCGGATGATCTGGCTAAAAGTGCAGGCGTTTCCGCCAGTTCACAGGCACAGGTATGGGTGAACCCATCCGAAACATATTTGAAAACAGAAAATGATTTCTTTTTTACGGTGCCTGGGCAGAACGGCAGGAAAATAAAAATACTGCTGCATGCCGGGAAAGAAACGGAAGTGAGCATCTGTTTTTATCATTCAGGACTGCCAAACAGAGAAAAGCCGGGCAGACTTGTAAAGGAAGAAAAAAGAAAAATTCCGGAAGGAAATAACTGGATGGAAATGATTCTTCCGGAAAATTCTGCAGATAATTTTACAACTATCTGCATACATGGAGCGGGAAATGTAGCCCCGATACTGAACAGAAGGTGGAATCCGGGTTTCCTTTGCGGAAAAAGCGGCTCTTCAAGGTATGAGTCACCCTGTATTGATGTAGAGGATCCCAAAGTGTACAGCGTGGAAAATGTGCTGGACGGATACACCAGACCTTTTGAAAAAATTCACCTGTGGCGGTCGGAAATGGAGGAATATCCATGGATCTGCCTGGAATGGAAGGAAGAAATTCAATTTCAGGAAATCCGACTGTTCTTAAACCCGAATTTGTCAGAAGAGATTCCATCGAGCTGCGCAGAACGTTGGGATGAAAGTCACCGCTTTACAATGCGCAGAGGTATGCCGCCTCAGCTGATGAGAGATTTCAAAATCAGTATCTTTCGGGAGGGAAGATGGGAGGATATCAGATATATCAGGGATAACTGGAACAGGCTGGCGATAATACAGTTCCGTGAACCGGTTTCTGTCAGAAAATTAAAGATTACAGCCTGTGATATCTGGGGAAGAGAGGGGGCTCAGATTTATCAGATATGTGTTTATAACAACAGGATTCAGAAGGAGGGATGAGAAAGCGCAGTATCCTGAAAACAGGAAATTTTTACTGAACAAACTAAGATGGATGGTGACCTGCTCTGCAGGTACATGAACCATAAACAAAACAGAAAGGAGACAGGTTATGAAAAAGAAAAGATTGATTGCAGCAGGATTGACGATGGTTATGCTTGGTTCTCTGGTATTGACCGGATGTGGAGGCGGAAACAGTTCGGAGTCAGCAGATTCAGGTGGCGGCGATGAAAGCGTAAATATTGTCTGGGCAGGATGGTCTGGAGAAGAAGAGGCAAGTAAGCCGATTTTTGAGAGGATGATGGATACCTACCGGGAAGAGACAGGAAACGATGTGACATGGGTGGGATTTACGTGGGATGACGCTGCGCAGCAGCTGCTGATTCGTGCTCAGAGTGGTGAACAGCTGGATATTTCCCAGGCAGATATTTCGATTTTTAATACTCTTGCCCAGGCTGATGTGCTGGCTGACTGGACGGATATAGTCGGGGAAGAATATCTGCAGAATTTTGAGGAGTCTTATCTTGAGGTGGGACGTATTGATGGAAAACAGCTGGGACTGCCATGGACAATGGCTGCGCTTACGATGGTTTACAATCCTGAAATTCTTTCAGCAGCCGGATGGGACGAGCCGCCGACAACAATTGCGGAATTTGAGCAGTGCATGGCGGATATTAAGGCTTACGACCCTGAAATCATACCCTATGCGCTCAGTACAAAAGACACAACCTGCGGAGCTGATTTTGTGCCATGGCTGTGGACAAATGGCGGACAGATATGGGATGAAGAAGGAAACGTGACGCTGAATGAAGAAGCAGGCGTGAAAACACTTGACTGGTATAAAGACATGTTGGATAAAGGGTATATCACAATGGATGTGGGCCGCAGTGAAGCGAGACAGATGTTTGCGCAGGGAAAGGTGGCTTTCTATGATGACGCTGTTGTGGCGAAAAGCCAAGTGATTTCTAATGGAGTTGATCCGGACGAAGTTGTAAATGTATGCTCGGCAATGTTAAGACCGGTGGTAAATGAAGGTGATGATCCGCAGGCAGTACAGTGGGGAGGCATGCTTGTGATCTATAAAAATTCCGAATATAAGGAAGAGGCTGCGGAACTGGCAAAAGTACTCAACAGCGAAGAAGTAGCGCTTGACTATTTTGAAAACGGAGGAATGCCGCCGGTTACGAAGGAAGTGGCACAGTCAGATGTTGTAAAAAATGACCCCTACATTAATACATTCATTGAGTCTACCGCAACGGCACGGCTGGAGGAGACTGCCAGAATGACGAACGCCAATGAAATAAAAGATATCATGACAGAAGAAATTCAGTATGCGCTTCTGGGACAAAAGACAGCTCAGCAGGCGTTGGACGATGCAGCATCAAGAATTGAGGCGGCAGAGTAGTTAAGAGAAAAGAGGAGATGCCTGTAAGGGTGTCTCCTTTGACAAGAAAGAGGTGTTAGCGTGAAAAATATACGGAGCAGAGGTCTGACAGACGCGCAGACCGGAGTACTGCTTATTATTCCCGGCCTTGCGGTATTTGCGGCGATTATTCTGTTTCCTTTTATTGATGCAATCAGAATGTCTTTTACAGACAAATCCATGCTCATGCCGGATTATGAATATGTAGGTCTGAAAAACTATATTGAAGTGTTCAGCGATCCATACCTTGGGAAAACGATCCTTACCACGGCAATTTTTGTGATTTTAAGTACAGCGCTTCCTTTTTTGCTGGGATTTATCTGGGCAATTATTCTGAATCAGGGATTTAAGGGAGCAGAACTTCTAAGGGGGATTACCCTTGTGAACTGGATTATTCCGGGTGTGGCTATTGGATTTTTATGGAGCTGGATTTTTAACGGACAGTATGGTGTTCTGAACGGAATGCTTGAGGCGCTGGGGCTGCCTGGAGATACGGCATGGCTGGGACAGACAAGTACGGCGCTGATTTGTGTGGTAATTGCAAGAACATGGCAGATGCTTCCATGGTATATGGCATTTCTGCTCGGTGGCCTTCAAGGAGTTGAGCTGGATCAGATTGAGGCGGCAAGAATAGACGGGGCAGGAAACTGGAAATGTTTTACCAGTGTTGTACTGCCATCGATGAAGAACATTATTTCCCTGATTGTCGTTATGGGAATTGTAGGTAATCTTCAGCACTTTGATCTTCCATGGACTATGGTGCAGGGTGGACCGGCAAGAGCGACAACAACATTGTCAATTGAGGTATACGCATCGGCGTTTCAGAACTGGGATATGGGAAAGGGAGCAACGATCGGTACACTGTGGGCCGTGCTTCTGGCATGCTTCAGTTTTGTTTACCTGCGCCAGGTAAAAGATTCGGATTGACAGTACAAATGTTTTTTAGAAAGGACGGAATATATGTTTCAGAAAAATACAGGGTTTCGGATCTTTTTCTGGATTTCGCTGATCCTGATTGGGTTCTTCGTTTTTTTCCCTCTTCTCTGGATGATTAATACAGCGTTAAAGCCTACATCCGAGACATTTTCCCTTGCGTTTTTTACAGGACCGAAAACGATGGATAATATTACACATATTGTTACAGATGAAAAGATAATGGGCTATCTGAAAAACAGCCTGATCGTATCTTTTGCATCCAGTTTACTTGCAACAGTGGTGTGTTCATTTGCCGGATACAGCTTTTCAAAATTTCGATACAGAGGCCGGAAATTTGTAATGGGAATGTTCATGATGAGCCAGGCATTTCCACAGGCCATTCTGCTTCTTTCGATTTATGCGATTATGCAGAAAACAGGGCTTCTGGGCAGTTACTGGAGTCTTCTGATCAGTTATGTGGTTTTTACGCTTCCGGTTGGCACATGGACATTAAAAAGTTACTTTGACCAGATTCCAAATGCACTGATTGAAAGTGCAAAAATTGATGGCGCCGGACATTTTAAAATCATGCGAAAGGTAGTGTTTCCGCTGGCGGTTCCGGGGATGATAACAATTGCGATTTACGGATTTGTATGGAGCTGGAATGACCTTCTTTACTCCATGACGCTGGTTACAGATAACAGTAAAAGGACACTGGCAAGCGGTCTTGTTATGACATTCCTGGGGATGGGGTCAACTAATTGGGGATATATGATGGCGGCAAGCATTATCTCGGCGATACCGGTTACAATTATATTTGTATGCTTACAGAGATATTTTATACAGGGACTTACCTCAGGAGCGGTAAAAGGATAATGAAAAAAATTAAATTTGAAGAAATGTTTCCGGATGAACTTCTGGAAGTAATAAGAGAAAAACGTCCGGTATATCTGCCGGTAAGCCCGATGGAGTGGCATGGACCGCATATGGGAATGGGTACGGATGCGGTCCATGCGTATGCGGTGGCAGAACGGCTGGCAGAACGGATCTGGGGGGCGGTTTATCCCGCGCTTTATATCGGTACAGATTCAAAAAGAGACAGAATATCGTTAAAAAAGCTGGGACTGGATGAAAATCTGGAAGTGATCGGGATGGATTTCCCGGAAAATTCAGTAAAAAGCTGCTACTGGACGGAGGAAATGTTCGGTCAGATTTTAAATATGCAGATAAAAATGCTGGAAGCGATGGGATTTGAAAGAATTGTAATTCTAAATGGACATGGGGCTGTCACACAAAAGAGAATAATCAAAGAGATCTGTGAACAGGAAAATAAAGAAGGAAAAGAACTTCTGGGGATTACCCTCCTTTTTCCGGAATGCGGGACAGGACTCGGGCATGCGGGGCTTTATGAAGCATCTCTAATCAGTGCACTGCGTCCGGAAATGGTTGATCCCGGCAGGCTGCCGAACAAACCGGAGGTGCTTCTGAGCAGAAAATACGGTATCGCGGATGCCGGAATATCTGAACGGGAAGATACAGGGGATGGAGCCTGCGTCAAATTCGATCCAAGAGATGCAGAT
>CALWBC010000110.1 GCA_944375755.1 uncultured Mediterraneibacter sp.
CTTTATTGAACGGGCCTCCCATATCAATCGCCATCATGCCGCCCAGGATCAGTCCCAGGAAAATCTTGCTCGTCTCGCCCATGCCTGCCAGACCGTTGTTGAGAGCTGTGTTGATTCCGCCCATAACAGGCTCCACAATAAAGTTCATCAGCAGCCCCATGATCAGGATACCGAACACCGGATAAAGCAGCACCGGAGCGATCTTTTCAATCGCCTGGGGAAGCCTGCCACAGATTTTTCTGAGGAGCAGGATGATGTATCCGGCTGCGAAACCTGCCACAAGAGCTCCAAGGAATCCGGATTTTCCGCCGGACGCAATCATTCCACCCACGAAACCTACCGCAAGGGCCGGACGATCTCCGATCGCCATGGCAATAAATCCGGCGAGCACCGGAAGCATGAATCCAAAGGCGGTATCTCCGATCCCCTTGAATAATGCCGCTGCCGGCGTAATCGTACCAAACAGGGAACGCTGGTCCGCAGGCAGGGAATTCAGATCCACGCTTAATCCGTCAATCAGGAAGGCAATGGCGATCAGAATACCGCCGCCCACCACAAACGGAAGCATATGAGACACGCCGTTCATCAGCTGTGTATAGATCTTATGTCCCGCGCTGCCTCCGGTCTTTGCTGCCGGAGCTGAAGAGCCGCCGCTTCCCGAGCTGTGATAAACCGGAACATTTCCGGACATTGCCTGCTCAATCAGCTGAGGCGCCTTGCTGATTCCGTCAGACACCTGACACTCGATCAGTTTCTTTCCGTCAAACCTCTCCATGGGAACCTGCGCGTCCGCTGCCACGATGATGCAGTCCGCGTCTCTGATTTCTTCGTCTGTCAGTACATTTTTCGCGCCGCCGGATCCTCTGGTCTCAATCTTGATAAAGCAGTTCTTCGCCTTCGCCGCCTTCTCCAGACCTTCCGCCGCCATATACGTATGAGCGATTCCCGTAGGACAGGACGTCACGGCAAGAATCTTCACACCTGTCTGCGCTTCGGTACCCGTATCCGCAAGCCGGTCATCGATATCTTTCTGTTCCGCATCCGCGCGGTCGATAATAGAAAGGAACTCTTCCACATCCTTCGCATTTCGCAGGGAGTCCGCAAAGTTCTCATCCATCATCAGAACCGAAAGCTTGCTCAGCACATCCAGATGAACATTATCCTTCGTATTCGGCGCCGCGATCAGAAACATCAGGGTAACCGGTTTCCCATCCAGGGAATCAAAGTCCACGCCGTCCCTGATCACCATAGCCGCAAGTCCCGGTTTTATAACCGCGTCACATTTTCCGTGGGGAATGGCAATTCCTTCCCCGATTCCGGTCGTGCTCTCTTCCTCCCGGGCGTATACCTGTTTACGGTAAGCCTCCCTGTCCCGGATCTTCCCGCTCTTTACCATCAGATCAATGATCTGATCCAGAGCTTCGCTTTTCGTCTTCGGGGTTCTGGTAAGAGAGATACTGTTTTTATCTAATAACTCTGTAATCCTCATAATATGAATCCTCCCAACTGATTTTTCAGTTCATTCCAAACACTTTCCTGATCTTTTTCCGGATGGTGGTTTAACTGATTTTCTCATACAGTTCCATGATCTCGTCTTCCCTCGCCAGATACTCGGAAAATGCGCTTGCGCTGCCTGACGCGATTCCCATATAAAAGGCGTGCCTGTAATCCTTCCGCTGAAGCCATCCGGCAAGAAAACCGGCCACCATGGAATCCCCGGATCCTACCGCATTGACAAGTGTTCCCTCCGGCGCAGGCGCGTCATAGACACTGCCGTCCTCTGCCAGCAGAACCGCTCCTTTTCCGCCCATGGAGACAAGAACATTTCTTGCTCCCAGTTTCTGAAGCCTGTGGGCATAGGGCACCGCCTCCGCCCTGGAATGAATCTCCGTATGGAACAGCTCGCCCAGTTCATGATGATTGGGCTTGATCAGGAAGGGCTGATACTGAAGGACATTCAGGAGCAGTTCCTTTGTGGCGTCCACAACCGCCGTAATCCCTTTTCCTGCCGTCCGCTCCAGGATCCGGCTGTATATGTCGTCCGGCATGGATGCCGGGATGCTGCCGGCCAGGACGAGGACATCCCCTTCCTTCAGCTGATCCAGCTTTTTCATCAGTTCCTCAACCTTCTCCGGGCTGATCTCCGGTCCCATTCCGTTGATTTCCGTACCGTCGATGCTTTTCAGCTTCACGTTGATTCTGGAAATGCCTTCATCGATTTGAATAAAGTCGGACTGAATGCCCATCTCCTCGACCCGGCGCTCGATTTCCTTCCCTGTGAACCCGGCCACAAATCCCAGAGCCGTACTCCTGATCCCGAGATTTTTGAGAATCGTAGATACATTAATCCCTTTGCCTCCCGGAAGGAGCAGTTCCGAATCTGTCCGGTTGGTCAGGCCCAGTTTAAAATCCTTCACAGAAACAATATAGTCAAGAGACGGATTAAAAGTAACTGTGCAAATCATCTTATTCCCTCCTTTTATTTTCTGGCTATATTATAGCGCCATATTCATTCAAATTCAATCATAATCTTTCACATATTTGACGGATTATTTTGGTGTATTTTGCACAAGTATGATTTTTTGTGATTTTTCTGCTCGATAACCGTTGTCCGGAGAATGCCCGCTCGTGCAGACACGGCGTTCGTCCTCCGGGCGTATCGCACAAAAAAAGGATTCGAAAGGGGATACCTCTCAAATCCTTTTCCTTTATTTTTACTGTTTCTTTTTATGCTCTTCTGGAAAGAACATCTTTCTCATACTGCTGTACTTCCGCGAACCATGCCTCTTTTACCGGCACTCCGCTGATCTCGCAGTAGTAATCCCATACATCTCCCATCGGGTATGTCTTCAGCTCTTCCTGCTGCATCATCAGTTCTGTGAACTGCATTGTATCCTGCAGCTCTTTCAGATGCTCGTTCGGAAGAAGAAGAGCGTTCAGAAGCGCTTTCTGCATATTTCTCATACCTACTACCCACGCGGAGATACGGTTAATGCTTGCGTCAAAGTAGTCTGTCGCGATGAATACTCTGTCAAGGGCATCGTTTCTGACGATCTCTTTCATAATTTCTTTTGTCTCATCGTCAAGAATTACCACATGGTCGCTGTCCCAGCGGATTCCTCTCGTAACATGAAGCGCAATCTTGTCATTGAACAGAAGCATTGCCGGTATCTTGTCGGATACAACTTCCGTCGGATGATAATGTCCGTTATCCATCAGCGGGATAGTTCCTTCCTTGTGGGCCACATAGTTCATGGCAAACTCGGAAGAACCTGCCGTGTAAGCCTCATATCCGATACCGAATACTTTGGACTCAACGCATACGTATACTTTTGACTTGTCATAGTCAATGCTTAAGATCTGATCCAGAGAATCTTTATATCTTGCTCTCGGTCCGAGTCTGTCAGCCGGAACATCCTTTAATCCGTCCGGAATCCACACGTTCATAACACACGGAATTCCTGTCTCCTCGGCGAAATACTGGGAAATCCGGATACATGCCTGTCCGTGGCGGATCCAGAACTGACGGATCTCCTCGTCCGGGCTGGTCAGTGTGTAATCAGCTGCCTTCGGGTGTGAGAAGAATGTGGGGTTAAAGTCAAGTCCCATTCCTCTCTCTTTTGCGAACTCTACCCATTTCTTAAAGTGCTTCGGCTCAAGCGCGTCACGGTCAGCCCACTCGCCGTCCTCGAAGATCGCGTAGCTTGCGTGCACGTTGATTTTCTTTTTGCCCGGAATCAGTTTCAGAGCCTCATCGATATCCGCCATCAGTTCCTCCGGCGTTCTTGCCTTACCC
>CALWBC010000111.1 GCA_944375755.1 uncultured Mediterraneibacter sp.
GCTTTGGAGAACCATGTCAGGATCTGCTGCTCGAATATAAGCCTTACCTCCCGGTTCGGAATCGCCAGACTGTGCACGCCTCCTGCTGCTCTTTCGGTGTCGGTCAGATACCCCGTATTATACAACAGACTCCAGAGATAAGTCATCTTTTCTTCCGGGTCTTCGGACGCCAGATCCTGATATGTCATCTCGGGAATGATTTTCTTCTTCACCACTCCGCCGGAAACCAGCAGCTCAATCTCCGAGCGCACTGTGCCTGTGGACTGTTCAATGATGTCTCTTACCGTCATATTTCCGCTGCTGTTGGCCCAGTAAAGCGCAGGCTCGGCACTTCTGTCAGCCAGATGATCCGACACATAGTTCAGCACATCCCACGGGCAGTATACCTCCTGATGCCCGAACCGGTATCCATCGTACCATTCCCTTACTTCTTCGTATTTCTCTTCCATTCCATAATCGGCAAGCAGCTTTCGGACTTCTGCATCTGTAAATCCGAAATATTCATCATATCTGACATCCGATATGGCATGAACTTTAAAATTGTTCAGGCCTGTAAAGATGCTCTGGCATTGACTGCTTAGCGAGGTCTTTTCGCGCTTAGCAGGAAAGCCCACCTCGTCCACTTGGCGAGGTCTTTTCGAGCCTAGTGGCGATGGTGCAACACCCTGAAGGCAGCCTGTCAGAACGGCAAACAACAGCGAATCATTTGTTTTCAGCGCCATGCTGAACATCGTTCGGATCAGCGATACCATCCTGTCATAATATCCATTCTGGTATGCCTTGTTCAGAGGCACATCATATTCGTCGATCAATATGATCACTTTCTTATCATACTGTTTGTAAAGAAGTCCGGACAGCAGTTTTATGCTCTGACACAGTTCCGCCTGACTGCGGAAACCATGATCCAGAATTCCCTGCAAAGGAGCCTTGTCATACTTTGTCAGCCGGTCGCTGTCCAGCAGCCACTGCAGGCGAAGCGCTTCATCGTATATAATTCCGCTCAGAAGTTCGTAAGACATCTCGTATGAATCGCTCTCCACATCTTTCAGGCTTATGGAGATCACCGGGTACTGCCCCAGATATTTTTCGCACAATTCTTTTTCTTCTGATATCTGCAGTCCTTCGAACAGAGCCGCATCTGCGCCAATGCCAAAGAAAGACCGGAGCATATCCATATTCAGTGATTTCCCGAAACGACGGGGTCTGGTAAACAGATTCACCTTTCCCCAGGAATCCATCAATTCCTTTATAAAACCGGTTTTATCGATATAGTAAAATTTTTCCGTTCGTATCTCTTTAAATTTTTCAATTCCAACCGGAAGTTTTCTCATGATCTTCTCTTTCATTCTGCCGCCTCCCTTTTTCGGATGCTTTTCTGATATTATACCTCAGGAGCCGGAAGAATGAAACCCGTATCAACATGCAGAACTCCGGGACATATATCCCGGAGTTCTGTCTCTTATAACAAATGCATCTGCCATGAATTATTTACCTGATATCAAGCGCCGCATGATATCCCCAGTATACAGCATTCGTTATAGTAGATACTTTTGCAGCATCTCCTATCACGCGGACAAAAGGAGCTGCATCTTTCAAAGTTTCCACCACATCTGTTCTCGATCTCTGGCCAAGCGCACAGATGACTGTTTTTCCCGGTACAAAGATCTTCTTTCCTTCTTTATTCTCACACCAGATTCCCTCTGCCGTCACTTCCTGTCCGCGGCATCCCGTATGCACTGTAACATATTTGTCTATCTCTTTAAGCAGAAGAGGTCTGTGGCGCACATTAGCGTCAGGCGCCAGTTCGTCTCTCATCTCCACAAGATGGACATGTTTTCCTTCCATACCGAGATGGATTGCGCACTCACATCCTGCCAGACCGCCGCCGAAGACGACTACATCATCTGTCACTTTATCTTTTTCGAGATAATAATTATTCACTATAATAACATTCTTTCCGTCCAGCCCGGGAATCGGCGGTACGAGAGGTCTGGATCCGACTGCAATGATCAATGCATCCGCATTCTCCTTTTCAGCATATTCCTCCGTCACCTCAGTACCGGTACGGATCTCAACCCCCGCCTGTCTTGCAAGCAACTCATAAGTACCGGCCAGTTCATACATTTCACGCTTGAATGGAAGGGCCTGTTCGCTCTTTAGAATTCCCCCGAGTTTCTCTTCCTTTTCACAGAGAATAACCTGATGTCCTCTGCGGGCGGCAGTATAAGCTGCATACAGTCCACCAGGGCCGCCGCCTGCTACAAGAACTTTTTTCTTTTCCGGAGCCGGCATCACTTCATCGCCTTCAATCTCTCGTCCAATTAATGGATTGACTGTACATCTTCTTGTGGATGTGGCAGCGCGCTCAGCCATACAGGTAAAGCAGCGAAGACATTTTACGATTTCCTGCTCCCGGTTCTCCATCACTTTTTCCGGAAGGTATGGATCTGCAAGAAGGGCTCTCGCCATATAAACTATATCCGCCTTCCCTGATGCGATGATTTCCTCCATCTGTTCCGGACTGTTCAAAGCTCCGATCGTTGCCACCGGAATACCTACATGCTTCTTTATCTCAGCGGCAAGATATACATTACAGCCGTGTTCCTTAAACATGGAGGGATGAGTGTCGCCAAAGCCTCTCTGATAAGTTCCCGCCGACACATGGAGTAAATCAATATAGCCCTCCAGCTCTTCTGCGATCCTGCATCCCTCTTCCAGATCGTAGCCGCCCTCGAACAACTCAGATCCGCTCATACGGAATTCAATCGGAAATCTCGGACCAACGGCGGCTCTGACCGACTGCAGCACCTCTTTGGCCAGGCGGCACCTGTTTTCTGTATTTCCTCCATATTCATCCTCGCGCTTATTAAAATACGGTGACAGGAACTGATTAATCAGCCACCCATGTCCGCCATGTATCATAAGCATTTCAAAACCGGCGCGTTTTGCAAGCCCCGCTACATGTCCATAAGCTTTGACAATCTCATCTATCATCTCTTTCGTAAGCGCTTTTACCGGGACGCCATCCGGACGAACAGTGTCTGACGGTCCCCATTGATTCATTGATTTCTGTTTGTTTTTATCCGTCATATAAGTTCCTGCGTACATACCGGAATGGGACAGTTCCAGGCTTGGCATTGCACCATGCCTCCGTATGGCATCCGCAGTATATGTCGCACATGCAAGAGAGTTCAGAATACTCTCATCCAGATGATAAGCGTGGGAACCATCTGTCTGCGGATGTACCATGCACTCACTAACTGTAACGGCTCCCGCCCCGCCTTTTGCACGGAGCTCGTAGAACGCAGTGGATTTGGGACCGATACATCCGTCATTTGTAATGTCTGTTCCCCCCATGGGTGCGGAAAACATCCTGTTTCTGAATGTCACACCGGCAATAGTAATCGGTTTACACAAATTTGGAAATTTTCTTATCATAGCTCGTCCTCCTGTTATCTTTATATGAAAAACAGGACGCCGCACAAGTCAAATTCGTTCGGCGTCCGCTTCTCAGTTCAATTATACAAAATGTTTTGTCAGGTCTTCCTCAGAAAAAAGTCTTTCATTTTACACATCATAAACAGATCCGTCATATGCCGTCTGTGCGGAAATACTCCTCTGTTTGGGCGGGAATTTTTCCGTGATGTCATCCACAAGCTCAATTCCGATCCCCGATCTGTCAGGAATCAAAATATAGCCTCCGTCTTCCTCAAACGGTTCTTTTGTCATCTCTGCTTCATTTCCGGTATGGTAGAAGGAAGGGAATTCCTGGATCGCAAAATTCGGGATCGCGGCGTCAAGCTGCAGACATGCCGCTGTGGATACCGGTCCCAGCGGATTGTGCGGAACAATCTTCACATAATTTGCCTCCGCCATAGCGGCAACTTTTTTACTTGGCGTAAGCCCGCCCAGCGCACAGACATCAGGGCGTACATATTTTGCCGCATTTCGCCGGAATGTCATTTCAAATTCCTGAATATTTATAAACCGTTCTCCTGTAGCGACCGGAATTGTTGTACGCGATGCGACATCAGCCATCGCGTCAATATTGTCCGGGGCAATCGGATCCTCGAGGAACAGCGGGCGATAAGGTTCCACAGCTTTTGCAAATGCAACCGCCTCCATGGGATCCATACTCCTGTGGCACTCTAAGATAAAGTCAAACTCGTCTCCTACAGCCTCGCGGCACGCTTTTACCTTATTCGCATATTCCTGGACTTTGTAATTATAGATACTGCTGGATCTTTCTGCGTTTTCCAGCCGGATATCACCCGTGATCATAAGCCTTGCCGCGTCATATCCCTTTTTTTTCAGTTCTGCACACGCCTGAGCGCATTCCTCCGGTGTAAATTTAAAGACCGCTTCATAGCTTCTCACGCGGTCTCTGCACCGTCCGCCCAGAAGTTCATATACAGGTACTCCCAGGGCTTTTCCTTTGATATCCCAAAGAGCGATATCTATGGCTGAAATAGCGCTCATCAGGATGGATCCGCGGAAATACATACTGCGATACATATAATTCCAGTGGTGTTCAATCATAAACGGATCTTTTCCCGTAATATAATCCTCCAGCTTCTTCAGGACACCTGCGACACCGTCCAGATATCCCCATGCGCCAGCTTCACCGATTCCTGTGATCCCGCTGTCGGTATGTACTTTTATAAACAGATATTTGCTTGCGGGAAGCAGCTCAAGTTCAGTTATTTTCACAATCATGACCTCCTGAAAAATAAAAATAATCAGCGGCGATACTTTTTTCTCATTCCATCACTCTTGTTGGTTTATGGTTGTATTATGTCTCCATATCCGGTAATGGTCAAATAATGAATTCTGATCCCATTATAAAAAAAAGTTATGGCAGAAAAGCAGATTAGAAATCCATAATTCACTCAAGCTCAGGGATAAGCCTTTCAAATATAATCTTCTTCAGATCATGGACAAGATCAATATTTGCTCCGTTTTCCCTGTATCCAATCAATGACAGACGCTGCAGCGGTTCCTCCTCCAGCACACAGAATGCCAGCCTGCTCTCAAGTTCCGGACAAACACGGTTAAAGTCTTTTGCATTGATAAACAGGACACCCAGTCCATTTCCCGCAATCCGGTATGCAGTTTCCAGATTGCTCAACGTCAGTGTCTCCTCCGTTCTGATCCCATATTTCTTGATTAACTGGTTGGTAAAATGGAAGAAGCCGTTATCCGGCGTAGGAAGGAGAAAAAGCATTCCGTCCAGCAGCGATCCATCAATCAGAGCCGGATGCTCTATCGTCGCTTCGTCGGGCGCAAATCCCGCTGCACACGGATTGGAACGCGCGAATACACAATAGATGGTTTCCTTCCGGATCACTTCATAGACAACCCCCGGATACCCGGTATTCAACGCGCCGAATACCAGATCCAGTTTTCCTGAACTCACGCCGGTCTCCAGATCCTCCAGACCGCCTTCCCGGATCTGCACGACAACATCGGGATGGCTTTTGCAGAATTCAGGGAGAAGAACCGGAAGCCACTGATTCCCTCTGGTCATTCCGATTCCAATACGGAATTCCCGCTTCTGCGATGACATATCCTGCAGCTTCATCCGCAGGAGCGCCTCTTCTTTCTGGATCTGCTTCATCCGTGAAATATAAATCATGCCTGCTTCTGTCACCTGGATCGGTGATACCGTACGGTCAAACAGCTTGATTCCCAGATACTGCTCCAGTTTATTAATATAAGACGTTAAGCCCGGCTGCGAGATATAGAGTCGTTTTGCTGCCTTTGTCAGGCTTTTTTCCTCCGCAAGAGCAAGAACATATTCAAATTTATCCAGTGTCATAAATCTCCTCCTACTCTTTGTACTTTATGCACTGCCCATAAAACACCTCTCAGTACAACAGATAAATTCGACAGTTACAATTATAAATCTTTACAGCATTTTGCACAATAATTTAACATTATAATTTTTTGTTATGAGCATATCAGTAAACAATATTGGATATTCTCATCATAGAATGATGCATTAATAACAAATCAGCGGCGGTACACCATCAACCTGATTACACAAAAAGGAGGATATGGTGTAATGACAACCTTAACAATCTGTCTCATTATATGCGCCCTTACGGTCGCAGGTTTTATATGGGGAAAATTTTCAATGGCCACAGTGTCGCTATGCAGTATGATTCTTTTCATACTCACCGGGTGCATCGACTCGCAGAGCGCTCTTGCCAACTTTGGAAATTCGAACGGAATCATGCTGATGAGCATGTTTGTAGTCGCGGCAGGGTTCCGCAGAACGCAGTTCGTACATATGGTATCAGTAAGTGTAAATAAACTGGCGAAGGGCAGCCTGACAAAAATCATGGCAGCCTATGTGATCATAACAATCATTCTCGCCCAGTTTATTCAGAGTCCCGTAGTTGTTATCGGTATTATGGCTCCCATGCTTGCCGCTACCTGTGCTGAAATAAATATCAGCCCCTCCAAGGTAATGTATCCTCTCGGCATTGCCGCTATTGCCACATGCAGCGCTCTTCCACTCGGAAGCGGTGCCACTGTTTTTGCCGAACTGAATGCGTATCTGGAAGCAAACGGATACACAGACTATCTCGTGACATTGACAGACCCTATGCTCTGCCGTTTTCCGATCGTCATCGTCTGTGCGGTTTACTGCATTTTCTTCGCCACAAAATTCGCACCGGATCAGCCCCGTTGCAATCGGAGAACTGGCCGGAAAACGCGGTGATGATAAGCCGCTTCCGCCTTTCCAGGAAAAATGCGGCTATATCATCTTTATTCTCGTAACCGTTGCTCTGATCCTGCAGCAGCAGTTAAGCAGCCTTCTGACTGCGGCAATCGGTATCCCGCTTGAGACATGGCAGATCTGCTTTATCGGAGCACTTCTCATGGTTCTTACAGGCGTTCTCACGCCAAGACAGGCTACCGATGCGCTCCCGGTGTGGATGTACCTGCTTCTTGTCGGAAGTCTTACCATGGGCGGAGCACTGCAGCAGACCGGAGCCGGCGATGCAATCGGAAACGCTCTTGCCGGCGTTGTCGGAAATCTTTCCAACCAGTATCTGATCGGCTTTGTCTTCTTCATTGTACCATTTGTTCTGACTCAGTTTATGCAGAATCGTACGGTTATGATGATATTTATTCCGATTGCGATTCTGGCGTGCAAGAGTATGAACGCAAACCCTGTCAGCGTTATCATCCTCGTGCAGGCGGCATGCCTGACCGCATTCATGACCCCGATGGCGACTCCGGCGGTTCCGCAGTTCATGGCAGCCGGTGGATATGACCTGAAAAGCGTACTGAAACAGTCAGTTCTCCCATCCGTACTGTTCTGCCTGATCAGTGTTTTCTGGACAATGACCGTTATTCCGATGCACTAAAATATTATTGCGGGGTCAGAATCATTTCTGACCCTGTATCATTTCTATTTTCATACAAAAGGAGGTATCCCATATGCTTACTCAGGAAGAACGAATTCGGCTAAAGGCTGAGGTAGATGAAGCAATGAAACAGTTCGGCGTTGTTTCGGAAGAAGACATGAACCAGTATCCTGCTTCTGTAAAGGAAACTGCCATCCCCACTTCCAGGGGTGACACAAAAGTCTATGTCATTGAAGCGGGACCGGTATCCGACAGCCGTCCCCTGTTTCTGAATTTTCACGGAGGAGGGTTCATCGGCAAAAGGCTGGACCGCGATGAACTGTTCTGTCGGAAAATCGCGAATCAGTTCAGCGGAATCGTCCTCGATGTGGACTACAAACTCGCTCCCGAGCATCCTTATCCCGCTGCTGTCGAAGAGTGCATAGATGTTGCAGTATGGGCATGGGAAAACAGGGATGACTTAAAATATGATCCCTCCAGAATCGTCCTGATGGGGCACAGTTCAGGCGGCAACCTGGTGGCGGGGATCTGCATGAAGCTCGGACAGACCGGTCTTTTCCGCCCGGCCTGCGCGCTGATGGACTATTCTCCCCTGGATCTGGCCACGGATCCCGCCGAAAAGGAACGTTCCATCTGCGATATGCCTGCGGACCGGGCAAGAAACTATAACACGAAATACATACAGCCCGAGCAGGCGAAAGAGCCTTACGCAAGTCCGATCTACGCGGAGCCGGAGCTTCTGGAACATTTCCCGGATACACTGATCATCTCCGCCGGTGAAGACAGCCTGTGCATGGAGGATGAGGAATTTGCACTCCGACTGATACGGGCGGGCGTAACAGTGACAGCCAGACGTTTCACGCGCAGCGTACATGGATTTGTGGTCAACCGCATGTGCGAGTGGGAAGACGCCATGGAACTGATTACGCGTTTTGTCAGCGAACATATCTGATATATCCAGGCGTCCGCCTGCTGTCCGTACTGCACACTTGATTTTACTCTCTTCCTCTCCGGAACATCATAAAACAACTGCGGCAATTCCGAAATCCTCAAAACGGAAGAAGCTCTTCCTTATGACAAATGAAGGGATGCCGCAGCTGTTTAAGCTATTATCTGTCGGTAAAAGAGTCTCATATCCATACTATTTTTGAAGAAAAGCTTCCATTTCCTCCTTCTGTTTCGCAAAATCCTTCATCCCCATATCATACAGCTTCCGCTCTGTCTCTTCATCCATGGAATATGTTCCCACCTTGACAGTCCCACTGGGCGCAAAGATGAATACTCTTCCTTCCTTTTCCAGCTCAAATACATCTTTCTGGTTTTTCGCGTATGTAATGTGCCTCTGATCAATCGCCTCAATAATCTTCGGATATTTCCGGCAGAGACTGGAATACAGGAAACGCATCCCCTGAGGCTTTCTCACGTAATCCCGCTGTTTGGACAGGATGACTACCAGACGGTCACATCCCTTATCCAGGGCCCGGCGCACCGGAATTGCATCGGAAATGCCGCCATCATAATAAGGAATCCCGTTGATCTCCACCGGGCGGCACGCCGCCGGAATGGCACTGGACGCCATGACCGGACGATAGTCGTCCTGTTTCATATTATCTTTTCCGAAATACTCAGCCTCCCCGGTCAGGGCATTCGTCGCCACCACTTCATATTTAACCGGATTCTTCATGATCGCCGCAAAATCCAGCGGGTCTTCTCCTGTGGAATTGGTCAGTTCCCCGTAAATATACTGTAATCCGAACAGATTTCGTGTTTTCAGCAGACTCTTTATCCCAAAGTATGTTGGAGAATGCATATGGTCCGTAAAAAAGCGAAGGTTGCGGCCTCTCTGACCTGCCACAAAAGACGCCACATTTCCGGCGCCGCCGGAAACTCCGATACAGTAATCAAACGTAATATTATGGTCGAGAAACGCGTCCAGAATCCCCGCATTATACGCGCACTTCATCCCTCCGCCTTCCACTACCAGGCCGATTTTCTTCTTTTGCTCCATTCTGATCTCCTCCTGTTTATCCCAATGTTGTCTG
>CALWBC010000112.1 GCA_944375755.1 uncultured Mediterraneibacter sp.
GGAAGCACCGCCAGGGCGATGGCGCTGTACACCACGGCCGGCGTATAGATTCTGGCGAACTTTGTAATAAACGCTTCCGATTTCGATTTTCTGGAACTTGCGTTTTCCACCAGATCCAGAATCTTTGACGCAGTGGAATCGCCGAATTCCTTTGTTGTCTTTATCTTTATCAGTCCGGTCATATTAATGCACCCGCTGATAACCTCGTCGCCGGTTTTCGCTTCCCGCGGAAGGCTCTCTCCGGTCAGCGCGCTTGTGTTCAATGTCGTATTTCCCTCTGTGATAACACCGTCAATAGGTACTTTTTCTCCCGGCTGAACTACAATCACGGTTCCGATCTCAACCTCATCCGGATCGACCTGCTCCAGCTTCCCATCTGCTTCAATGTTTGCGTAATCCGGACGAATATCCATCAGATCACTGATATTTCTGCGGCTTTTGCCCACTGCGTAGCTCTGAAACCATTCCCCCACCTGGTAGAACAGCATAACAGCGATCGCCTCGGTATAGTCTCCGTCTTCATATACCGCAATCGCCATGGCTCCGATGGTGGCAATCGCCATCAGAAGGCTCTCATCAAACGGCTGCCGGTTCTTAACTCCTTTAAATGCCTTGATCAGAATATCATAACCGATCACCAGATACGGAATCAGATATAGAACAAATCTGAGATAACCGGTAACCGGAAGAAAATGAAAGCCGATCATAAGAACTGCCGCAATCAGAATTCTTGCCAGCATCTTTTTCTGCTTTTTTGTCATTGTTTCTCCCTCATCTTTCTTTATGTGCAGCCTAACCCGCCAGTTGTTTTTCTATAATTAAACAAGTGCTTAATCGTTTATTTATATGGCATTTATGCACCCCGGAAATCCATTCTTCCCGGGGCAGTCTCATATAACCGTTTTTCTGATCCGTGCCCGCTCAGCTCACGGCTGAACTGTTATGATCAGAGAAAGATCTCGCAGTCATCTTCCACTTTCTTGCAGTTCTTAAGAACTTCCTTCATAACGGTCTTCGCATCATGACCTTCTTCAAACTCCACGTTCATCTTCAATGTCATGAAATTCACAACGGCGTCCTTCACTCCCGCAGTCTCCTTCGCTGCCTGCTCCATCTTGTTCGCGCAGTTCGCGCAGTCAACATCAATCTTGTAAGTTTTTTTCATTTTTCTTCTCCTTTATTATATAAACATTATTCCGTTCGATTGATTAAACAATTATTTAATTGTTGACTATAATGTACTTCGAATTATATAATTAGTCAAGAGAAAAACCTGTTGTTTTCCCATTTGGGCGAAAACTATTTCCGATTGGAGCAATGCATTATGAAAAAAGAAGAAAATCCGAATTTACTGCCTCATCATCACGGCCAGGACGAAGACAGAATCAGAGAATATCTTCCCGGCGAAGAAGAGATCGCCGGCGTCTCCGAAGCGCTGAAACAGCTCGGTGATCCCAGCCGTCTGCGCATCTTCTGGCTGCTGTGCCACTGTGAGGAATGTGTGCTGAATATCGCAGCGATTGTAAACATGACCAGCCCCGCCGTCTCCCACCATCTGAGACTCTTAAAAAACAGCGGTCTGATCGTGAGCAGACGGGAAGGGAAAGAAATGTATTACCGGACGGCTGATACGGAGCTGGCGCAGATGCTTCACCACATGATTGAGAAACTTGGAAAGATCACCTGTCCCAGAACACAGGAAGAAAACCGGTAAAGATGCATTAAAGGAGTATTCTATGGAAAAGGATATGTTGTCTCAGATCAAAGAAAAACTGTCCGATGTCCCGCGCGGAAAATACCTGTACATCAGACACCCCCTCGGAACATCCGGTGAGCTCAGAGAATTCTGTGAAACAGACTATTCCCCTGATATCCGGCTGAAGACGGAAACCTACGAGCTCTATCCGGGCATCGAACTTTCCTATCAGTGTTTTCAGGGGGACCGCTTCCACTTCTGTCACAGACATGGAGCGGCCGTACTCTCTGTTGATCACTGCAAAAGCGGAAGAATCGGCTGGAAGATGAAAGGCGGACTGAGCCTGTATTTCGGAAGCGGGGACCTGTCTTTCCACTTTACCGATAAATGTCTGGATTCCGAAATCACTCTTCCTCTTGGATACTATGAAGGTCTGTCCGTCTCTCTGGATACCGGAATTCTGAAAGAGAACTGCCCGGAACTTCTGGCAGAAGCAGGAGTAGACGCGGAAGATCTCTGCCGGAAATTCTGCGGTACGGAAGGGACTTCCGCCCTGCCCGCAAGCAGCCATATCGAACATATCTTTTCGGAAGTCTACGACCTTCCCGAACAGCTCAAGGTTCCCTTCCTGAAGCTGAAATGTCAGGAGCTTCTCATCTTCCTGAGCATCACGGACCCTCCCTGCGGGAGGACACTGGATCCGCACTATTCCGAGCAGGTAGAGATCATCCGCCGGATTCACGATCTCATTACCGCACATCCGGACCATCGCTATACGATTGATGAACTCTCCCACCAGTATCTGATCAATACCGCCGCCCTGAAGAGCATCTTCAAGTCCGTGTATGGTATGCCTGTCGCATCTTATATGAAACAGTTCCGTATCGCGCAGGCTGCGAAGCTGCTCCGGGAAAGTGATGAAAGCATCGCGGATATTGCGCGCTCTGTAGGATATGAAAGCCAGAGCAAATTTTCCGCGGCATTTAAAGAGAGCATGAAAATACTGCCCACGGATTACCGCAGGCAGTATAGCTGAAATTCTTTTTCTGTTTTATCTGTATCCCCCGGTCCGATCGCGCCTTCCCGGTTCATAACGTCTGGGCTCATTCCGTCCGGCTGCCGTTCTCTGCGCCGGTGCATGTCCCCGTTTTCTCTGTGGTTTCCCGGACACGTTTTGCCGCCGGGTTTCCGCCGCGCGTGCCGCAGGCTTCTCCACTCCCGCATGGAGCGCTTTCCGTCCGTTCCGGATCCGCTGCACATCGGATGCGGGGTGATGTCCTCCCGATCTTCTGCGCCGCTTTTTTCTCTGTCTGTCAAGACGCATCTTCATCCTCATGAGCGTGACGGCCACTGCCAGAATCACAATCACAGCTGCGACTCCTGCCAGAAGCATCACCGGAAACGGCAGTGTCTGTGAATCTTTTCCGGTATCCGCATCCGTTCCCCCCGCCGGGGCTTCCCCTGTATTTTCATCTTCTCCCGCAAGCTTTGCCAGATAGGACTCCGACAGTGTGACAGGTGCACTTCCCACATTCTGTCCGTTATACGCAAACGTAATCGTCCCCGAGGAAGGCTGCGTCTCATCCTGCACGATCTCATAGTCAAGATCCGCAAACTCAGCCCCGGTCGGAAGCAACACATACGCGTCCGGATCTGAATAAGAAGCGATCTCCTCCGGCAGTGTCTGCGAACTCAGCGCTGTCTTTGAGAAATTTCCATACGCATAATCAAACATTGCGCGGGTGTCCACATATACGTCTCCGTCATCCTGAAGAATCACCGCTGCCAGACGAAGTCCATCCTTTTCAGCCATGGTTACAAGAGTTGTTCTTGACTGATCCGTATATCCGGTCTTTCCTCCTGTGCAGTACTCGTAATAATAATAATTCTCCGGCCACAGCATCTTGTGGTTCTGCTGGAATGTCCTGGATTCATTGACCAGATTCGTCGGCCCGATTGTATAATTTAACGTCTGTGTAACCGTACGGAACTCATCGAACTGATAGACTGCCGATGCAATAAGCGCCATATCTCTTGCCGTTGTATAGTGCTGTTCATCATGCAGCCCGTTGGCATTCATCCAGTGGGACCCCGTACATCCCAGCTCCGCGCTCCGGTCATTCATGGCCTGAATAAAAGTATTGTAATCACCGCCCATGAGTTTTCCCACACTCTCCGCAATGGCATAGGACACTTCATTCGCCGATGCCAGCAGCATTCCATAGAGCGCATCGTTCATGCTGAGAATCTCCCCCGGCGTCATACCGATACTGGCATCCCCATACTCCATAAAGGCCACACTGTCTTCCGAAAAATAAACCTCGTCATCCGGCTGAGAATTCTCCAGAGCCACAAGAGCGGTGAGCAGTTTCGTAATGCTCGCCGGATAATGCTGATCATCCGCCGCTTTCTCATAGAGCACCGCACCACTGTCCATATCCATGACAATGGCCGAATGGCCATATATCTGTGGTCCCTGAGGCCAGCCCTGGATACTGTTGCTGTCCGGCTTGACATCGTAAGACGCCTGAAGCTGCTCTTCAAGAGTCATCTCCTGCGTTCCATCTCCGGTCTCTTCCTCCGCGTACGCCTTACCCATCGGCGTCGCTGCCAGTGACAACGCTATCATCCCGGCAACGGCGCTCCTAATCAACTTTTTCATTTCCGTCCTCCATCTGATGGAAAAATCCTTCTTATCATTATAGATGATTCCCGGACGGGTTGCAACCAAGAAAACAGGTATTTCGTTTATTAACGGAAAGGTTTCTGATGGAAACAAAATATGGACGAGGCAAATTTTTCGATTAGCTGACGTTCAAAAACAGGGGACTGCATCGCCATGCTGAGCCCACTCCTTCGACTCTTCGAATGAATGTAACAAGACCGCAAAATGGTCGTGCAAAGGCACTCTCATTTTACGGTCTTTAACATTCAGAACGAAAGATTCTCATCCGTTCCTGCTCCAACGCATGGCTCACGCAGTCCCCTGTTTTTGAACTGTTGCATCCGATCGGAAAAGCATATCGGCGGCTGTTGTTTCCACCACAACCCTTCCCCTCAATCAACAAAATAATCCGAATAAAGAACCAACGTCGCGGCTGAAATGTGCTGAAATCTGCAGTACCTTCCGGCCGCGCCTTGTTTTCTTACAGCTGTTTATTTATTCACTTTCCCATTTGAAAGATTACGAAACCAGCCCCATTTCAATACCTTTTCTGCGGAGATGGAAATGTGGGAGGATGACTTGGAGGGAAATGTAGTGCATCTTAAAGTTCCGGGTGCGGACGTTAAGGCTGACGGCGGAGTTGTCTGAGCGTAAGCGAGTTCTCCGCTGTCAGTCTTTGCATTTAGTCCGTACCCGGAACTTTTAGCTGCACTTATTTCCTGGAGCGGAACCCGTACGCATCTCCGTCTCCGCAGAAATACGTTCTGAAATCCTCCTGGTTTCGCCCATTTTGAAATCGGCTGTTAATGGATTAAATAGCTGCCAACTCTATCTCAGCTCCCGGGGCATCTACACGAACCGACGCCTCCGCCGGATAATATCTTGTGGTAAATACATATTCTCCGTCATTTACAAATACTTCAACGGAGGATACATCTGTCAGAATCCGGACATTTTCAAGTTCCGGCATGTCAGCGTATCTTACATTTCTTCCCGCGGATACGGATTCTTTGCTCTGGTCGGAAAAACGCATGGAAAATCTTCCATCCTTATATTCCAATGTCAGTTCTTCGCCGAGCACTGCCCGGAACTGTCCATCCGCAATCCCGCTGATATATGCTTCATATACCGGATGTCCTTCATCTTCAAGATGTCCGGATGCATCCTTGATTTTCTGTTTTTTCGCATCCAGTTCTCTCACCGGGCGCTGGCGCACCACACCGTTTTCCACATAGACCTCCCGAGGGAAAGTAAAGCAGTGCTGCCACCCTTCCTCCAGGGTACGGTTTGTGTACTCCTCGCAGTCCGGCATTCCCATCCACGCGATCTGGATTCTTCTGCCGTCCCCGGTTTCAAAGCTCTGGGGCGCATAGTAGTCAAACCCGTAATCCCACAGACAGTAATCTGACAGATCATATTCTCCCGTAATATCTCCGTTCAGTCTGAAATATCCTGACTGATACACATTCCGGTCAGCCCACTCTTCTCCGGTCAGGCCCTGAACGGATGCGGACAGAATTTTCACGCCGTCCACCTCAAAATAATCCGGGCATTCCCACATATATCCGAAGGGTTCTTCTGTCTCCACCCGGCTGCAGATTTCCCAGTTCAGCCTGTCTTCCGACCTGAAAATCAGTGCCTGACCCACATCGGATTTTGTTCTGGCTCCCTGGATCATATAGTATGTTCCGTCCTGTTTCCATACCTTCGGATCGCGGACATGCAGTGTCAGGTCCGCCGGGTAATCAGTATTTCTCATCAGCTCTTTCTTACGGCTGAAATGTTTTCCGTCGCGGCTGGTTACGAGAACGGTATTGGCCTCTCTGCCTGTATTAATATAATCATAGTCATCCCGGTCTTCCAGCTTTACATTTCCCGTATAGTACAGGTACATCTCTCCGTCTTCGATAAACGCAGATCCGGAATAAACTCCGCTGCAGTCAAACGGCTGATCCGGATAGAGCATCACTCCCTGGTACTCCCAGTCGATCATATTATCGCTGGTGTAATGCCCCCACATCTTTACGCCACCCTGAGCGTTAAATGGAGAGTACTGGAAAAACGCATGATATACGCCATTGAACTGACACAGTCCGTTCGGGTCGTTGAGCCACCCAACGGGAGGCATCAGATGAAGCTTTTCACGAAAGGCTCCGTCTGCTTTCACATTATTTTCTGCCAGCTCTGTCAGTTTTTTCAGATCATTTGTCAATGCACTCATAAAAAACTCCTGTCTGATACGGCCCGGCAGATTTTTCTGATCTTCCGGGCCGTAATCTCATTTTATTTTATTATCCGGATATTATCTGGACAGTTTCATAATACTGCTGTCGGTTCCGACCTCGCCCGGCTCGGCCTTCTCCACACTGGTATACTGATCAGCATTTGTAAGAATAACCATAGTCGTTGCAGGATATCCGGCCCCGCGGATAGCATCAAGATCTGCCTCGATCAGCACGTCTCCCGCGTGAACCTTATCCCCGTCAGCCACTTTCTTCGTAAATCCTTTTCCTTCCATCTTCACGGTGTCGACACCTATATGAATCAGCAGCTCTCCGCCGGATTTCGTTGTCAGGCACACTGCGTGACCTGTATCGAAGACATTCAGAACATCTGCGTCACACGGTGCGACGATCTTCCCGTCAGCCGGTTCAACTGCCACAGTGGTTCCAAGCATCTCGGAGGCAAATGTTTCATCACTGACTTCGGAAAGCGGAACAACTTTTCCATTTACAGGGCTGTTCAGAGTCTCCTCTTTTACCGCCTCGCTGCTCTTATCGTCTGCTGTCTCAATGGCAGCTGTTTCGGAAGCCGCCGGCGCACTTGCGTTGTCCGCCGCAGCTGTCTTCGCTTCTGTTTTCTGATCCCTGTAGAGGATGAAGGAAAGAATAAATGCTACCGCAACGGAAATTGCCATCTCAATCAGATACTGTATCGGCTGATCCAGGCAGAGAAGGATACCGAAGATACCTGTCACGCCGGTTCCCTTTGCTCCGAGGTGAACGATAGATGCATAGAGAGCTCCGCATCCTCCACCGATACATCCTGCGATAAACGGTTTGAAAAATCTTAAGTTTACACCGAAGATTGCCGGTTCTGACATTCCCATAAACGCACTCAGTGAAGACGGAAGCGCCAGAGATTTCACCTTTTTATCTCTTGATTTCACCGCTACGGCGAGAGCAGCCGCGCCCTGCGCGATATTTGCCGCGCTTGCCAGCGGAAGCCAGTATGTAACACCATACTGTGCAAGCTGTCCGATATCAATTGTGGTATACATCTGATGGATACCTGTTACAACTGTCGGCGCGTAAAGTGCTCCCATTACCAGACTTCCAAGTCCGAAAGGCAGGGTCAGCAGCCACTGGATTGCACCGAGAATCGCGTTCTCAGCCCAAACGAAGACCGGTCCGATGATCGCAAGCGTAAGGTAGCCTGTCACAAACACACTCACCAGCGGGGTCACGAAAAGGTCAAAAATCTCCGGCACAATCTTGTGCAGTTTTTTCTCAATCACGGACAGCAGCCATACGGCGATAACGACCGGGATAACATGTCCCTGATATCCGACCATATCAATGTCATAGAGCCCGAAGAACACGGACTGTGTCTGCTGAACACCGTTTGTCGCCACATCATACGCGTTCTGCAGAGACGGGTTGATCATAATCATACCGATAACCGCTCCCAGATACGGGTTCGCGCCAAACGCTTTCGCCGCAGAGAACGCGATCAGAATCTGCAGGAATGTGTATGCCGTGTTGCTGAACAGACCGGCAAACACATAGATGGAACTGCTGGTGTCCATACTGATAAATCCATTATTAATCATGAAATCCAGCGTGTTCATGATACCCATGAGGAAACCGCTGGCAACGATGGCCGGAATAATCGGCACAAAGACATCTCCAAGCAGCTTGATCGCCCGCATGAATACGTTCTGTTTCTGTACGGCCGCCTCCTTGGCTTCCGCTTTCGTACTTGCGGTAATTCCCGCAAGCGAGATGAACTCATCAAATACCTTGTTTACAGTTCCCGTACCGAGAATGATCTGAAGCTGTCCTGAAGCTTCAAAAACGCCTTTTACGCCATCCACATTCTCGATGGCTTCCTTGTCCGCCTTGCTGTTATCCGCGATAACAAGGCGAAGTCTGGTTGCACAGTGCGCGGCTGATACAATGTTTTTGCTGCCGCCGACCTTATCCAGGATTTCCTGAGCGGTCTTTCTGTAATCCATAATAACTCTCCTTCCTTTTTTGCAAAACCTGTAATCGATTTCACATTTACTAATATTAATGATAAATAAAAAAATGCCATTTGTAAAGATGGCATTTTTACTGATTTTTAATATGTTATTTTATGCACTTCATACTATTTTAAGGGAATATCTATAAAATGGTAACATATTCCTCCTCGCTTCATGTCTGCATTCCACCTGGCCGACACTTCCTGCCTCGGGATTAAGTTATGATATCGTTATCATTTTATTCCATCTCATTTTCATTGACCATCCGGAATCCAAGCTTCATCTCCACGGGGATCTTCTCTCCCCTCTCGATCACATCCAGCAGAAGCTCCGCCCCACGAATGCCGCTGGTCTTATAGCCGAAGTGAACGGTTGGAATTCCTCCGGTCACTGCCTTTAAGAACTGGTTGTCGCCAAACCCGGTCACCCGGATGTCGGACCGGTTCAGAATATACATCATCCTTGTTCCGGAGGCTGACGCTGCCTCCGGAACCTGTTCCCTGCTGTAAGCCAGAAGCGCCTCTATGGCTCCCGCGGCAATCGTATCCGTGGCGCAGGAAATGATCTGTATGTCCGGATGTTCATCCAGCAGATCCAGAGCAGCATGATAGCCGGAATCCATTGTAAATTCCGCCTTCCGCGTGTACGCTTCCGAAAGCTCCACTCCAGAGGCTTTGAGCCCCGCCCGGAATCCCTCTTCCCTGGAGACACCGACCGCCTTATCCTCCCTTGTCACACCGATGTAGGCGACCTTGCCGGATGTTTCCTCTGTTCCCCTTTTTCCATTCGTGCGCATCATCAGCTCCGCCACAGTCTTTCCCATGGCCTTCCCCGCGCCGTAGTCGTCATGGTAGATGCAGTTGGCGTATTTTGTATACTGCCCCACCACCACAACAGGAACCTTTGATTCCTTCAGAAACCGTCTGTGCTCCGCGGTGATCACCGTACCGATCAGAACGATGCCGTCCACAGGATAGTTCTCGAACAGTCTCAGGTAGGTGATCTCCTTCTCGGGCTCATTGTCCGTACTGGCAAGAAGCATCTGATATCCCCTTCTCGAAAGTACCTGCTCAATCCCCGCTGTCACGCGGCTGACAGACTCGGAATTGATCTTCGGGACCACCACGCCCACCAGGCAGGCCCGCTTCGTCCGAAGCATTCTCGCCTGTGCAGAAGGCTGATATCCAGTCTCCTCGATTACCTTTCTGATCTTCTCTTTCTTTTCTTCGCTGATATAGCCGCCGTTTAAATATCTTGACACGGCGGCGCTGGATACGCCCGCAAGCTGCGCGATCTCCTTGATTGTCATCTCTGTCTGCTGCCTCCTGTTATTCCGTTACTGTTATTTGATAATAGAATGCTGATGTTCAGCTCTTCTCTTCCCTGTGTGATACGCCTACGCGTGAGGAATATTCGTATATTCGCTAATTTCCCGGCTGACGGTGCACAGATCATCCACGGACAGATTTACCGAACAGTTCTTTTTCCCAGTATAACACATACCTGACAAAAAAGAGAGAGCCCGGCCGCTGAAAATTCTCAGCAGCGGGGCTCTCTCCCTGTCAGTATCGCTTACCGCTTCATATAAAAGCCAATCTCTTATCTACTCTTCATAACGCGGGAACATTGCCCTGTAACCGCCTTATACCAGCTCTTTTACAATCGCCAGCAGGTTCTTCACTTCGTCAATCTTCGTGCAGCCTGTCTCCTTGTCAATGATGGAGCTGTACACGTGCGGGATCACTTTCTGAACACCCGCGTCCAGGATGATCTCCATAATCTCCCGGAAGTTCTCCGGTGTGATTCCGCCGGTAGGCTCAAGAATAAAGTTGTTTCTCGCGCATGCCTCGGCAACTGCTTTCAGTTCATCTCTGCACTTCAGACCGCCCATGGGGAAGAACTTGATGGAATTTCCACCCATCTCTTTAATCATGGCAATCGCCGTATCCGCCGGAACAAGAGCCGGCTCCGCACAGTCTTTGGAGATCGGGCCTGTAGAAAGTTTCAGCATTCCCGGTGTTCCTGAAGGCGCAACCATGGCATTGATATGGCATGTGTCATTTCCCACATTTGCTCTCGTATATCCTACTGCGGAAAATGTCTGGTTGAAATGATTTGCCTTGATCTCTTTCGCGATCTCAGCAACCGCCTTCCACTGATTCGGGTTTCCCCCTCCGAGTCCTACCGAAAGATTTCCTTCCAGCACGTCCATGTATTTCTTCATATCTTCCACTGCGCTGGGCACATCCGGATAATCTGCGGAAAGCACGCCGACAGCCACATGTTTCTCAGCCGCCTCATAAATCTCCGCTGCGTTCTCAAGGCTTCCTGCCAGCACGTTTAAGCATACTCTGTCATTATAATAATTCAGTCCCATTGTTTTAACCCTCCATAATTTCTCTTAATCGTTTTACTATGAGTTCCTTGTCTCCATCCACCAGCGGCCGGGGATCAAAATCAATCTTGCCCAGATTGAGGAATTCCGTCCTCGCATAGATCTGCGGATCTCCGCCGCGAAGCTCCTGATTGATCTGCGCCGCGCTCTTTGTGCCCTGCGCGGTTTCCGCCGTATCCAGTGTTACACGCGCACGGTAGATGGCCCGTCCCGCCTCATCCTGAATCTGTTCGGCCTTCAGACCCGGAATCTTACTGATCTCTTCGCAGAGATACTGTACCTTCGCGATATTTTCCGCGACTTCTTTCTCACGGTCTTTGTTCTCGTAGCGCTCCAGCGCTTTCAGAAGCCCCATGATTCCTTCTTTTCCGATCTTCATCGGACGGCCGATTCCATGGTACTGCTTCTTGACATAGGATATGTACTCCTTCTTTCCTGTCACGAATCCGGATGTGGTCGCCTCCAGCGCCTTTGCGCCGCTGTAGATCACAAGATCCGCACCGAGAGCAATATATTTCCTGAAATCTTCTTCCGCGGCAGCGTCCACCATGAGCGGGAGATTATGTCTGTGCGCAATATCCCGCATGGTCTCAATATCCACCATACCCTTCTGCACACAGTGATGGCTCTTGACATAGAAAAGTGCCACTGTATTTTCCGTAATCGCCTCCTCGATATCTTCCGGAACCACCTCGTTTGCCGTACCGGCCTCAACAGGGACACCGCCGCCGAGACGGATCATGGTCGGCATCGGCGCGCCGTAATCAATGCTGTGACCTTTCTGAATCACAATCTCATTGGGAAGCCCTGTGGAATCCGGAAGCCGGTCCACGATGGATTTTTTCCCTTTTGAGATAAGACCTGCAACTGTCAGACAGATAGCCGCGGACGCGCTGGACGTTACGCAGCTGTCCTCACCTCCGGTATACCCGGATATAATCTCGCCCGCTCTGTTGATCAGGTCATCGATTACCACATAGGACTGCCCGCCTTCGATCGCCGCCTGCGCCACCTCATCACTGAGTGTGGAAACGCCAAGAATCGTCACGCGTCCGCTGGCATTTACCACTCTTTTCAATCCGATTTTCTCATATACATTCATGTTTCAACCCTTACTTTCTTATTTTTACAGGAAGATTCCTCCTAAAATCATGGCTCCGAGGATTGCCCCTCCGGTCATCTCCTTGCCCCATTTATAGAAGATTGCCGCTCCGACGATGGAGCCGATTCCTGCATATACGTTATACTGTGTAGCCGCAACTACGATCAGCGGAGCCAGGTAACGTCCGATTGCGTTTCCTGCGCCCATCATAATACTTGTTCCTCCGACTGCCACACCATTCGGAACGAGTTTACGGATGAGAATAATCACAGCACCCATAATCAGTCCGATCACAGCGCCTACGAGAAGCGCTACGAAGAAGTTGGAAAACGGGAACTGCCATCCCATGGATAAAAACAGAGCCGGGATACCGATACCTACACCGGTC
>CALWBC010000113.1 GCA_944375755.1 uncultured Mediterraneibacter sp.
GTGCGATGTGCTTTGCGAGAAAGCGCCGACCAGAGTGATGAAGATCGGTATCAATGATGTGTACGGAGAGTCTGGACCGGCGCTTGAGCTGATCAGAAAATACGGACTGGATGCAGACAGCATCTACGAAAAAGTAAAACAATTCGTGTAAAAGCAAAGAAAAATATCGGTAATACATGAGGATCGGGAACTTTTCGGGAAGTTCCCGGTCCTTTTTGTCGAACTCATATGACACCAACTGATAAATTCAGCTAATTCCGTGTGCTATCCTCTTAGGGACGCCGGGAAAACTATTGATCAGGAAGGTGGAATATATATGGAAAGACAGGTACCGAAAAATGTTCGTCAGATTGGGAATGTAAGCGACAGCCCGAAGATTTATGTGGAAGATTATGTAGATACTTTTTTCGCCCAGCTGTGTGAGAAGTGCGAGAAAGCAGGAAACGGCCCGATGGGAGCGTTCCTTGTAGGCGATATCCAGTACGGGGATGAAGAAGATTATGTGTACATATACGGGGCAATTCAGATGCATGATCTGAAGATGTCGGGAAATGAATATGTGATTGATGAGAGCACGTGGAAACATGCTTATGAGGACTGCAAACAGTATTTTGAAGACGGAGAGATGCTGGGATGGTTCGTGGCTCATCCGGGAGTTCCGCTGACCCCGGAAGCATCCACGGTAAAACTGCACAAAAAGTCATTTCCAAAGAAGAATACCGTATTTATCATGAAGGACCCTGTGGAAAAGGATGAGACTTACTATGTACATAAAATGAATGATCTGATGGAGATCGGCGGCCACTACACGTATTATGAGAAAAATCCGTGCATGCAGAACTACATGATCTCGAGTCGAAAAAAAAATGGGGCGTTTCCCACGGAGACAGTGGAAGACCGAGCTGCAAAGGACTTTCGTAATCTGGTTAGAAAGCGGGGGGACCGCCAGAGGGGAAAGAGGCCAGGAGGCCTGATGTACGCGGCAAGCGCCTGCCTGGTGCTGATCCTCGTAGTAATGGGTGTGTCGCTACTTAACAGTTTTGACAGGATGCAGTCAGTGCAGAACACACTGGATACCCTGGCGGGAGCCACGGATACGGTGGAGACAAGCGGACCTGTGACAGCGGTAACGCAGGATGACGGATCCGGAGATGGTGCGAATGACGCGGCAGGAGACGGAAAAGGCGATGAGGGTACTGCTTCAAAAGAAGGACAGGATTCCGGTGATGCGCAGTCGGATAATGGACAGGCCTCTGCGGATGATGAGGATAACAGTACCGGAGACGGATCCGGAACAGATGCGGCGCAGCCGGATAACGGAAATTCTGCTGACGTACAGGCATCAGACAGTTCGTCAGCATCAGCTCAGTCTGATGAGGCGGGAAGCTCCGGCGAGATTATTGTTACGCAGGGCAATGGAAGCGATGGCGTCTACACGGTGGAGGAAGGCGACACGCTGGCGATTATAAGCCGTAAAATATACGGGGATGTCACCCATGTGGACGCAATATGCAGGATGAACGGGATCACGGACGGCAACCTGATTTATGTGGGTCAGAAATTGCTATTACCGTGAAATCATGATATACTCAACAGGAAAATGTAAATCAGAAACAAGGGGAGATATATGGCGCAAAAGAAAAAGACTTATCTTAAGATCCTGACGCCCCCGGATGATCTGAAAGAGATAAAGAAGAAGATACGCAGATTCCGGATCACAAAGCTGCGGCGGATACTGGTGATCGTGGTACTCCTTATCCTTGCGGTCAGCGGGACTTATCTGCTGCTGAAGAATCAGAGCTACGGACATGCCCGGACCGCTTCGGAGTATCCGGGAGATACTTCGGATGCCAGCAGCTACGTGCAGTTTTCGGACGGAATTATCAGATACAACCGGGACGGAGTGGCATATCTGAATCGGAGAAACGAAGAACAGTGGATTCAGCCAACTCAGCTGGGCAATCCGTCTGTCACAGTAAATGATGACGCTTTTGTGGTGGCGGATAATGGCGGAAATACCATACTCGTATTTTCCGAGGAAGGACTGAAAGGCGAGATCGAGACGACCATGCCCATCGAACGGGTGGCTGTCTCCAATCAGGGAATCGTCAGCGCAATCCTCAGAAATGAGAGCGCTCCTTACATCATGTCCTATGACGCCGCGGGAAATGTACTTGTGGAACAGCAGACATCCTGGGGAACTACAGGATATCCTGTCTCACTCGCAATGTCCGATGACGGAAATACCCTGGCCGTTTCCTACATATATGTGGACGGGGCTTCTGTGAAATCAAGAGTGATCTATTATAATTTCGGGGAAGCGGGCCGGAACAGCCAGGACAACATTGTATTTTCCGCAGACTATGATGACAATGTGATTGCGGATATGTTCTTTATGGGAAAAGACAGATCCGTAGCTGTGGGAGACCGGTCGTTTATCATTTACAGCGGTACGAAGAACCCGAAGGCTGAGCGGGAAGTAGAGATTGATCAGGAAATACAGAGTGTATTCCATTCCGACAGTTATATCGGATTTATCCTTCTGAACCGGGATAAATCCGGTTATGAGATGCAGATTTACAATCGTCTGGGCGATCTGGTAACCACACGGGAAATCTCGGGACTCTATGAAAAGGCGAAGATCGACGGAGATGAGGTCATTATGACAGACGGAAGCAGATGCTGTATCATCACAGTAAACGGAATCGTTAAATATGAAGGAGATATTGATTTCGACGTGTCGGAGATATTCCGCGCACGGGGACTCAACAGATACTATGTGATAAACGTCGATGAATTGCGTATCATTTATCTGACGAAATAGGAGATATTATGGATAACTGGCTTTTAATTGTGGTAGCGGTGATATTTGTAATCTGTATCGTAGTGGGATATGTGAGAGGATTCCTGAAACTTGGAATCTCTCTGCTCTCCACGATACTGACGATTGTTCTGGTGCTTTTCCTGTCACCGTATGTGTCGGACGCACTGGAGAAATACACGCCGGTGGATGATTTTATTCAGGAAAAACTGGTGGAGGCATTTATGCCGGATATTAGCAGTGAGGACCTTTCTCAGATCGATCTGAGCGGAACACCGCTGGCGGATCTCTCTCAGGATCAGCTTGCCGATCTGGGAAACCTGAACTGGGATATGCTGGGAATCACGGCGGAAGATATACTGAATGTGATCGGAGAGATCCCGAAAGATGTGCAGATACAGCAGATCGAGAATTCTCCGCTTCCGGAGTTCCTGAAGGATCAGCTCCTGGAGAATAATAACAGCACCATCTACGGAGAACTGGGAGTGAGCAGTTTCCCGAACTATGTGGCAGCATATCTGTCCAGAATGATTCTGCATCTGGTATCGTTCCTTGTGACCTTCCTGATAGCGATTATTCTGGTGAAAGCGCTGATGTTCGCTGTAAATATTATCGGCGAGCTGCCGGTGCTGGGAATTATAAATCATATCGGAGGCGGCGCGCTGGGACTGGTTCTGGCGCTGGTCATCGTATGGATTGGATTCCTGGTTATGACGCTGGCATATACAACACAGGCGGGAAGCGCATGTTTTGAGATGATGGAGAAGAGCAGCATCCTGCGTTTCCTGTATGACACGAATCCGTTTCTGATTCGTCTGCTTGGGTTTTAAAGTTGTGAATGTTCAGCTATTTAGTGCATTAACGGGAAGGTTTCTGATGGAAACAAAATACGGACGAGATGATTTTTTCGATTAGCTGACGTTCAAAAGCAGGGGGCTGCATCGCCAT
>CALWBC010000114.1 GCA_944375755.1 uncultured Mediterraneibacter sp.
TACGTTCTTATTTTCATGCACTGTCTCTTTTTGACATTTGTCTGCCCCTGCCATTCTGAGCTCTTTTTCGTTTCACTTCCGACTGTTTCCTTCCGTTTTAGATATCTTCATTTTCTCAGATTCTTCCGACCGGAATAGCGCAGGGTACTGCGGAATGAAAGCATGGCAGGCCTTTCGGTGGGAATGGGTGTCGTATCCGGTGACTTCGGAGGGAACTTTAGATAAAGTTAATGAACCGGGAATCTGCGTTGGATTGAAAATGGAATTGTCTGAGCAAATGCGAGTTGTTCCATTTTCAATCCTGCTTTTAGCAGATTCCCGGTTCATTTAGTTTTTCTTAGTTCCTGGAGCGGAGCCGGAGACGATATCCATTCCCATCGAATCCGTCCTCCAGAACTTCTGTTCCACAGTTCCCGGATGTTTTTCTCCACCCGGAAGGATCAGAAAAATCAAGATTTACATAATCTTGCGAAACAGCGCTTTGAGATCTTCCACGCTTGCGTCTTTCGGATTTCCCGGTGCGCATGCATCTGCGTGTGCGGACTCGGCAAGGAACTGAAGATCCTCTTCTTTGATTGCATCCAGTTTTGTCGGAATTCCTACATCTACGGACAGCTGACGCACTGCATCGACAGCTGCTTTTCTGTATTCTTCCACTGACATCTCATCCACGCCTTTTACGCCCATGGCCCTTGCGATCTCGCGGTATTTCTCACCTGTGCAGTCTGCGTTGTACTCCATAACGATAGGAAGCATCATTGCGCATGCCACTCCGTGGGGAGTATCGTAAACAGCGCCCAGTGTGTGTGCCATGGAATGAGCGATTCCAAGTCCTACGTTTGAGAATCCCATTCCTGCGATGTACTGTCCCAGAGCCATTCCGTCGCGTCCTTCCTTTTCATTCGCGACAGCGCCTCTTAAGGATTTTGAGATAATCTCGATTGCCTTGAGATGGAACATGTCTGTCATTTCCCAGGCAGCCTTTGTCGTATATCCCTCGATTGCATGTGTCAGCGCGTCCATACCTGTGGAAGCAGTAAGACCCTTTGGCATGGAAGCCATCATATCCGGATCAACAACTGCGATAACGGGCATGTCATGCGGATCTACGCACACGAATTTCCTTTTTCTCTCAACATCTGTAATTACATAGTTGATTGTAACTTCTGCTGCCGTTCCTGCTGTGGTCGGAACCGCGATGATCGGTACGCACGGATTCTTTGTCGGTGCTGTTCCCTCAAGACTTCTTACATCTTCAAATTCCGGGTTCGCGATAATGATACCGATCGCTTTCGCCGTATCCATGGAGGAACCTCCTCCGATTGCGATGATGTAATCTGCTTCCGCATCCTTGAATGCCTGCACGCCGTGCTGTACATTTTCGATTGTCGGATTTGCCTTGATATCAGAATAAATCTCGTAAGCCAGTCCTGCATTGTCCAGAACATCTGTCACTTTCGCCGTAACACCGAATTTGATCAGATCCGGGTCAGAGCATACGAAAGCTTTTTTGTAAGCTCTTGCCTTCGCCTCTGTGGCGATTTCCTGGATTGCGCCAGCTCCGTGATAAGATGTCTCATTCAACATGATTCTGTTTGCCATTTTTATCAATCTCCTTTTCCTGACTGCCGGTTATCCGGTTTCTGTTTATATTTTAACAATCTTTTCAGAAAATAGAAAGTTACAAAGAGGCCAATCTGTCACATTTTGTACAGATCGGCCTCTCTTTTTATCTTTTTGCATCTTTTTCTCAGTTGAACATCTCTTGCTGTGCATCTCATTTATCCGCTTCCCCGGAAAATATTTGCTTCCCCATGGACATTCTCCGGGGACAGAAGCTTACAGCAGCTCCAGTTTGCGAAAGACCTCGCCAAGCTCGGCGGGCATGGCATCCACAAGAGACTGTGCCATACGCTCCGGCGTTGCGCTGATCTTTCCAAGAACCCACTGAACCGTCATATAAATTGATCCCTGGCAGTACATCTCCAGAAGGAACCTCAGATGATCCGACATCCTGCGTCCCGTCTTGCCTTCGATGCGTTCCGTATAGAAACGCAGGATCAGATGGAAATCATGCTCCCGAAGACTGTTCTGGTCATCATTCTTAAATGCAGCTCTGAAAAAAAGCTTTTCTTTTTCTATGTAACTGAATTTGTTTACAAGGCCTTCATAGACAGTACGTCCCTCTCCCATATGCTCAAATGATTCGAGCAGAATCTTGTCAAAATACCAGTTAATCAGATCATACTTATCCTGAAAATTGCGATAGAATGTCTGCCTTGTTGTCCCGCACTCTTCAACAATTTCCTTGACTGTTATTTTCTCAACCGGCGATTTTCTCATGCACTGTTTCATCGCGTCCGCCAGAAGATATTTCATCCTGTCATGTGATGGTTTCCTGTCCATATCTGCTCCGTTCTTTCTGAAATGCTTCTTTTCTATGTCACCGCTTTATACGGCATCCCTTTTTATTCTCTGTTTATCATAATGCAGGAAATGATATCTTTTTGTCAAGTAGGAATCTGTGCCGCCGCATTGCGCGTCCGCCTTTCGTATCATCTGTCCCTTTCAGGTTTTTCCGCTGTTTTTCCTGGTTCCGATCGCCATGGTTCTGGCTGCCATGGCTTTGGCTGACAAAAAAAGAAGCACAGCCATATTCTTCCATATGTCTGTGCTTCTGCATTTATCGCATGTCTCAATTATGACTGAGAAGCGGACCCCAGGGTGATGGTAACCGTCTGCTCCGCATACGCGCCGTCAGCCGAACGTTCCACAACCATATCTACAGTCTCGCCTGCGGCATAATACTGCAGCGTATCCTGAAGCTGCGTCATGCTTGTAATCGTTCTTCCGTCAAATTTCGTAATGATGTCGCCTTCCTTGATGCCTGCCTGGTCTGCCGGACCGTCTTTCTCAACATTTGCGACCACAACTCCTTCCGGCACATTATAAAGTTCCGTAACTTCACTGGAGACATCCTGGCCGGTAATTCCAATATAGGAAGCCTGATCCGCGCTTACTTTTTCCCTTGTCTCCAGGTTCATCAGCTGCTTCAGGCTTTCCTGTGCCTTGTTGATCGGAATTGCGAATCCGACATTATCCACACTTGCTCCGGTTGAAGTTGATGAACTCTTTGCCTCATTGATGCCAATCAGTTCGCCTTTCATGTTCAGAAGGGCGCCGCCGCTGTTGCCTGCATTGATGGCAGCGTCTGTCTGGATCAGACCGGATGATGTAATTGTCTCTCCTGATTCATTTGACAGAGTCAGATCTCTGTTCAGAGCGCTTACATATCCGCTTGTAACTGACTGTCCGTAACCAAGCGCATTTCCGATTGCAACAACCTGATCGCCGAGCTTCAGTTCATCGGAATCTCCGATTGTAGCGACTTTAATCTGATTCATCGTGTCATCGGAAATATCAGAAAGCTTTACGGCTACAACGGCAAGATCATTATTTACGTCCGTACCCTTCACCTCAGCGGATACGCTTTCCTCGTTTACAAAGCCTACCGAAAGACTGGTAGCGCCTTCCACCACATGTTCATTTGTCGCGATCAGAAGTTCCTTATCGTTCTGTCCGACAATCACACCGGTTCCCGCGCCCTGTACCTCATACTGCTGAGTACCTCCGAAGAAGTTTCTCATTTCCTCCACGGACATGGTGGAAATGGTTACAAGGGAGGGCATTGCGTTGGCCGCCACATCGGCCACGGTTCCGTTTCCCTGTGAGGATGAGGAACCGGTTGAGGATGCCTCGCTTCCTGTTGTCTGCGTCTGCGGAAGCTGTGCCGCCTTCCTGTTTTGTCCGGTTATGTAGTTTCCTGCCGTATTGACGCCGAACATTGTTCCGCCTGCCACCAGACCAAATACAAGGCCCATTGCCACAACAGACGTCCATCTTCTGCCTGTGGTCATCGGCTTGCGCGCTTTCTTTCCATGCTTCTTTTCCGGCGCTGCTTCTTCCGCATGACCGCTCTGATTTTCCTGTCCTGCTTCCATCATGACAGGAGTGTCATTCTTTGAATCTTCTTCTTTCAGTTCATTTATATTCTCCGGTTCTGCATTTTCATAATACTGTTCACTCATAATGCTTTTCCTCTTTTCTTCCTGTTATTTCAAATAATTGTTCACTGTAAGGTGATCCTCTGTTTTCCTTACACTACAAAACATAGCGGTTAAATGTGACGGATTTATGAAAACAATTACAAAAATCTGTGATATATTTTTGCATCCGGATCCTGTGGATAATATCGGATCTCCATAACCGGGCTTCCTTTATCCACATCTTCCCTGTAAAAATACACCGTAATCTCCAGGATTTCCGGTATTTTCCCCGTATCCGTGGAAAACCGGACCGTATGAAACGCATTGTCCCTGTACATCTGCACCACCTGTCCGGCAAAACGTTCTCCGTCCTCGATCCGTCCGCAGTTCGCCACCACAGTGAGTCTGCACGTTGTTCCGTCGCAGTAACTTCTGATCACGTCCGGGACCCCTTCCGGCGCCGAGTCAGAATCCCCGTATTCTTCGGAAACAGATGCCGGATACAGCGGAAGCCCTGCCGCGGATTCCAGCAGTACGGCCGCCGCAAGAAACACCGCTGCCACAGAGGTCATCATTTTGTTGCTATTTTTCATTTCGCTCCTCTTTGTCTCATTTTTACAACCGATTATACATTCTGCGGTATATAAAATCAATAATAAGTGGTGCAATTAATGAGACAACCTGCACCTGAAAGGGAGGTTCCCATGCCGAAACCAAGAGCAAAAACCGGAGAGAAAAACCTGATCAGCGCCAACCTGATCGAACTTAGAAAAATCCGCAAATACTCTCAGAGGCTGCTGGCATATAAGCTTCAGCTTGCCGGATATGACATGGACAAGAATGTAATTACACGAATCGAGACAAACAAGAGATATGTAACGGATATTGAACTGAAGGCACTGTGTGAAGTTCTGGATGTAACATACGAAGAGCTGATCGACGGAAAAGATCTCAGTCAGAAAAAATAATAAAATCCCGACCATGATTGACGGACGCTTCCGTCCCCATAATATGGTCGGGATTTTTACTTTTATTTCTCTGTTATTTCTGCTTTCTCAATAACATATTCTGCCCTTGACAGATCTTCTTAACAGGAACCGCCTGCCGGATATCCGGCTTTCTGTCCGCTGTTTTCAGAAACCGTCCTGTGCTTTGAGCACTCTGTTTTCAGATGCCATGCACAGATGGCGGATACAAAAGGAACTGTCAGGATCACTCCCATCGTTGACGCAATCCCCTGAATGATTTCAATTCCAATTGAATACATATTCGTAATCTGTCTTGCGGAATAACCATATACATACATAAAAACAAGTGTATTGATCGAACTTCCCGTAAACGCGAGAATCAGCGTGTTGGACATGGTTCCCATCATATCTTTTCCAACACGGATTCCGGAGGTGAAAAGTTCCTTTCTGTTCAGGTCCGGATTCCGGAAATGAATCTCATTGATTGTAGACGCAACAGACATCGCCACATCCATCACAGCTCCCAGTGTGGAGATCAGGATGCCGGCGTAGAGCAGTTCCCCGATCTTTACCTCCGTCATCTGTCCAACATACTGCAGCTGCTCGATATCCGGGACATTGTACCCCGATATTCCGGTCAGTCTTCCGAACAGTACCGCCAGCACGGCGGAGATTCCGACGCCGGCGATCGTTCCGATCATGGAAGTAACGCTCTTGCTTGAAATCCCCGCAATCAGGTACATGGTCACAAACGTGGTGAGCACTGCCACGACAACCGCTGCCAGGATCGGGGAAATTCCCCGGTAAATCATAGGCAGAAACAGGAATACAATACAGACAAACGTAAACACAAGCGCAACGGCGGAGTTAAATCCCTGCCGCCCTCCTATGATGCAAAGCGTGACAAGGAAAAGCGCGACTATCGCGTAAAGCATCCAGGTGCGGTCATAGCTGTATACAGTCACATAAAGAGAGTCATCGCTTTCATTGACTTCGGCAATAACCTTCATCCCTTCCTCGCAGTGAGCCCCGTACAGATAGCTGGAGGAACTCACTGCTTCTACTGTGTTCCCTTTGTAGTCTCCGGTCAGAAGTTCCAGCTCGACTGTCTGATTGCCGATCTGATTTCCGGATTCCGTCTCATTGTCTTTTAAGATCTCCACGACCCTTGCCTTTTCAAAGGTTTTCCCTTCGGTATCATAGAGCCCGATCCTGTCAATCTGATTATACCGATACAGAAATACCGCAAAAAGAGCGGTGAGCACCAGTATGATCAGATGTCTTCTGTGCTTTTTGATCCATTGCATGATCAGCTTCTCTTCCTTCTTAAGTAGACCGCAGTTCCGCCTGCTGCCACGGCTGCCACAAGTGCCGCTGCCGGGATGACCGCATTTGTGTGATCTCCGGTCTTAACCGGCTGCGCGGAAGATGTCTTGTTCAGGGATGTCTTATCATTTACACCGGCCGCTGTTGACTGGCTGTTCTGATTTCCGCCTGCAGCATTCTGATTTCCATCCGGGTTCTCGCCTGTCGTTCCGCCCTGATTTCCATTCGGGTTCTCGCCTGTCGTTCCGCCCTGGTTTCCATTCGGGTTCTCTCCTGTTGTTCCGCCCTGGTTTCCATTCGGGTTCTCAGCAGGTTTCTCTTCCAGAGCATCCATAGCGCTCTGAAGCGCGGTATATGCATTTGTCAGCTCTTCTGTGGTGGCCTGTGCGTTGTCATTTACTGTTTTCGCCGCTTCCAGAGCCTGCTGAAGTACACTGTAGCTGTCCGCTGTGTAATCGTCTGCGGAAAGCGCCTCCGCCTGGCTGATCAGGTCAGCCAGCTGGCTGTGATCCGCGGATTTGACAATGGTAAACTGTGAGTCGATTGGCTCATCTGTATCCGTACGGTAAGTGTTCAGAGTCAGAGAAGTCTCTGTCACATCGATGACTGAATAAGTCGGTACGTCCTGCTGCCATCTGTTCGCGATATAGGTCTGCTGTCTCGGCACCAGATCATAATATTTACTTCCCGATGAAGAACCTGCTGTCAGGTACATGATTCCGTCCGGGTTTATTGCCACATCCTGATTCTCCGTCAGTTCCTGAACCGCATCCGCGTCCATTACGGAATAGAGATACTGCAGATATCTCTGCTCCGCCGGATCTGTCGTATCGTCACTGATATTTCCAGGAGCTTCATACCTTGTCTCCGTGCTGTCTCCCACGTCGATATCCTTATCCAGCTGCTCATCGAACTCATCATCCGTGTACTCAAATTCCGTTGTGCTGTGTCCGCCTTTGAGAAGCTTTGTTCTGGAATATGCGTGGTCATGTCCTGTCAGAACAATGTCTACGTCATTTGCCTCAAAGATGGGCACAAGGCTGTAACGCAGGTTCGTGATTTCCGGTTCGTTGGAGTGCTCCGCGGATCCGTAGATATCCTGATGCAGAGTGACAATCCTCCACTTGCAGTCCGGATTTGCCGCTACGGTTTCTTCGATGAACTGCTTGTGCTCAGCCACGTTCGTGTCCTGAGTATTCAGGATGATAAACAGCGCATCGCCATATGTAAAATAGTAATCTCCGCCGACATAACCATTATCTCCGAGCGTGCTCATATTTGCGGTATTGAAATGATACGTATAGTTCGCGTTGTCAGCGTCATGGTTTCCGACTGTCGTCGCAACCGGAACATTCTGCATGATATCCGGGCTCAGATAACCCGCATACTCCATCTCGCTGATTGTATTGTCTCCTACTTTTTCCGCATTTGTCTGAATCTGGTCTCCGGAAGAGAGAATGAAGCTGGCCGTACCGCCTGTTTTCGCGTACGCTCTCTCCAGAGTATAATTCCAGTTAAACGTGTCATTGCGCACCGCCTCCGACTGCGCGGTGAGGAATGTCGGTTTCTGAATATCCGCCGGTGATTTTGCCTTCTCCTCATTGGAAGAACCGATCTGCGGGTCTCCTACAAAGACAAAACTGAAATCACTTGTGTCATTATCTGTTGTAAAGGATTCAATCTCTTTTCCCGCCACCTGATAATAGTAAGTCGTACCGGGCTGAAGATTCTCAAGTGTAACCTTGTTGCTCAGATATCCGGCCTGAGCCCCCGTCTGTGAGATCTGTGCGCTCTGTCCGTCACTTAAGTCGCTGCTTGTCCCATAGACAAAGCCTGTCTCCTCGCCTTCCGGGCTGTACCATGCAAAGTTCATTTTTGTCTCATCAGCTCCCGGTGACATGGAAACCTGTGTCCAGTCGTTTTTAATTGTCTCCCATTCCTGTGTCCACTCGTCCCATGCGCCATTTTGCGCCGCTGCTGTCTGGCTTGCATCAGTCTTTCCATCCGGAGCAGCATCTGCCAGTGCGGTGATCGGCTGACAGACCAGAGCCGCAGCCAGAATCAGCATTACTACTTTTTTTCGCTTCATAGCTAGTTTTCCTCCTAAAACAGTTTGAACAAAAGTTCCAGGGAGGATTATAACATTCAGAAAAACGCAAAAACCATTTTTTACCAACCTTTAACATACATTTGAATCTGTTTTACATAAAGGCTTCTTCAACGCAGAAAAACCACGGCACTGTGTGCCGCGGTTTTTCTGTAAATCATCTCCTGATAAATATCACGAGATATGATCTGTATTAATTACGCGTTCTTCTGAGCGATCGCTGCCTGTGCTGCTGCCAGTCTTGCAACCGGTACACGGAACGGTGAGCAGGATACATAGTCAAGTCCGATGCTGTTGCAGAACTCTACAGAGCTCGGATCTCCACCGTGCTCGCCGCAGATACCTACGTGCAGGTTCGGATTTACCGGTTTTCCTAACTCGATTGCCATCTTCA
>CALWBC010000115.1 GCA_944375755.1 uncultured Mediterraneibacter sp.
TCCGAATCTTTGGCATTTCTCCGTATGGATTCCGTTGGTCTTGTGTCTGTGGTATAGGTAAGTTTAATTCCTTTCCGTGGCGGTCCCAGCACCATATCCGGCGTAAAACGGCCGTCTTCTCCGTCTATGGTTTCACCGCTCTGCAGACGGCTCCAGTATTTCAGCGGTATATTCTGCTCCTTTGCCTTCGCCGCATCGAACTTTCCCGCCCGGTCGATTTCAAGGGTATACCCGTAGCAGAGCACATTGTGGTTCACCCGGAAGGCGCGAAGGCGGTATCCGTTCATTTCAAACGTCTGCTCCGGGCCTTCAATCTCTTTATATACAATCGGAAACGGCAGCTCCGGCGCAATCACACGGAGACATCCTACCACACGTTCCAGCCCTTTCGGACCGATCAGCGTAAGCGGTTCCGTCCGATCCGCGTTCCCCATTGTAAGCAGAAGCCCCGGAAGTCCGCTGATGTGATCTCCGTGATAATGCGTAAAACAGATCACATCAATGGGCTTGAAGCTCCAGCCTTTTTCTTTAATCGCTATCTGTGTTCCTTCCCCGCAGTCAATCAGAAGACTGCTTCCGTTATAGCGGGTCATAAGCGCTGTCAGATAGCGGTACGGCAGCGGCATCATGCCGCCGCATCCAAGCAGACAAACATCTAACATAAAATTCCCCTGTTTATTCTTCTATATCCGCAGGCAGCTGAAAGGAAGCGAGCAGTTTATCATAACATGATTCACAGAGATCAAAATGATGTCTCTCGCCGTCCTTATCAGAAAAGTATCCCCATTCGTAATCCACGCTGAACACCCCTTCCTCCGGATGTCCGTTTCGAACGGAAATTTCTTTTCCGCACTGATTGCAGATGATTTTACTGATTTCTTTTGTTTCTTTTACCTGATAACGGCGCATACAATCTCCTCCTGTAAAAAGCAGTATTGTTTTTCTGTCACGCCTACAGTATATCGAATCAACCGCCGGATTCCTACTGGGAACTGCTGCCGGCGCTATCTGTGATTTTCCAGAAACGGCGTTCGTCCCGCTCCTTGCGCGGAAGGGGTATCCCCTGCCCGCCGTCCGGTTTACGCCTCTTCTATCGTCCGGCTCATCAGCACGGCATCCTCTTCGGGATTTTCATAAAACCTCTGCCGGATTCCGTCTTCCTGAAATCCGCATTTCTCATAAAGACCTCTCGCCGCCTCGTTTCCACAGCGCACATCCAGAAGAATTTTCCGGATTCCCCGTGTTCTTCCAACAGATTCCAGTTCTGCGAGAAGTGTTTTCGCCACGCCCTGTCTCCGGAATTCTCTGACCGAACCGATCCGCGCGATCTCCGCTTCATCCGCAGCCGTATAAGCCAGAAGATATCCTGCCGCGCGCCCCGCCTTTTCGGCGAGAAGGCATACCGAGTTCGGCTGACTGATGGTCTCGAGAATGGATTTTTCACTCCAGGCATCTGAAAACATCTGATGTTCCATCTCCGCGACAGCAGCCGCGTCCTCCATGGTCATCTCGCGCACCTCCGGAACCGCATTTTTCTCACGTTCCGCGCGTTCACGCTCTGCCTGGGACATACGCAGATACTCCGGTTTATGTTCCGCGGCAGTCTCATACCTGCCCCTCCGATAATATTGTATGCCAAGAGCTCCTACCACCGCAGCTCTCTGCCGGTTCATAAACGATGGCGCGAAGGTATACGGCACCTTCAGCCCCTGAGCGAGCATTTCCGCATACACCGGTACGCCGTCCCCCAGAAACACAACTCTTTTTCCGTAAATGTTCAGCCGGCGGATCAGATCTTCCACCGAGATCGCCATCTGTACGCGCAGCACCCGGAATTTCGGCTCGCTGCAGCCGGCTTCTTCCTGTTTTTCCTCATTTCGCACAAATGTATAGATGCCCGTATAGACCTGTTTCCTTCTGGCGTCCATAATCGGGCATATAATATCCTCACATCCATATATGCTGTACGCAAGCGCATCCACTGTCGGGACATGGATCAGGGGCTTGTTCAGCGCAAGCCCCAGTCCTTTTGCCGTGGCAGACCCGATCCGAAGTCCTGTGAACGATCCCGGTCCTCCTGAAACCGCGATCGCATCCAGATCATTCAGATCAGCGTCCACCATCCTCACCATCTCGTCTATCATAGGCAGAAGCGTCTGCGAATGTGTTTTTTTATAATTCACCGTATATTCGGCAATCGTCCGGTCATCTTCCACGATTGCAACCGTGGCTGTCAGCCCTGAACTGTCTATCGCCAATACTCTCATATTACGTCCTGCTTCCTTTTTCTTTTCCGACCTCGCAAACTGTTATTCTGCGGTAGTCGAATCCCTTTTCCAGATCCTTTTCAATCAGGATCTCCGTCCGTTCCTCCGGGAGAATCTCTTCGATCAGATTCGCCCACTCGATCAGGGAGACTCCCTCTCCCATCACGTAGTCCTCGAATCCGACTTCGTCCATTTCCTCCACATCGCCGATCCGGTATACATCAAAGTGATAGAAAGGCAGTCTTCCGCCTTCATAAACCTGAACAATCGTAAAGGTAGGGCTGTTTACCGGCTCTTCAATGCCAAGACCTTTCGCCAGTCCCTGCGTGAAAACGGTTTTTCCCACACCGAGATCCCCCGTCAGAGTGAATACCTGACCGGCCTGCGCTTCCTGCCCGAGCCGCATCCCCACCTGAAATGTTTCCTCCGGGCTTCTCGTCTCCAGTACCATTCCAGTCTCCTTCTTCCTAGTGATGGAACAGACGGATTCCGGTAAACGCCATTACCATTCCGTATTTATTACATGTTTCGATTACATTGTCATCTCTCACCGAACCGCCCGGCTGCGCAATGTATTTCACGCCGCTCTTATGCGCGCGCTCGATGTTGTCCCCAAACGGGAAGAACGCGTCGGATCCAAGGGCAACACCTGTCATTTTATCCAGCCACTCTCTCTTGGCCTCTCGTGTAAACACTTCCGGTTTCTCCTCAAAAATGTTCTCCCAGGTACCGTCAGCGAGAACATCCATGTACTCCTCGCCGATATACAGGTCGATGGCATTGTCTCTGTCCGCTCTCTTGATTCCTTCCCGGAACTTCAGGCCAAGTACCTGCGGGCTCTGGCGAAGCCACCAGTTGTCCGCCTTCCGTCCGGCGAGACGGGTGCAGTGGCTACGGGACTGCTGCCCCGCGCCAATGCCGATAGCCTGTCCGTCTTTCACGTAGCATACGGAGTTGGACTGGGTATATTTCAGCGTGATCATGGCAATGGCAAGATCCGCTTTCGCGGCATCCGGCAGATCCTTGTTTTCCGTAACAATATTGGAGAAGAAATCCTTGCCGATGTTCAGCTCGTTTCTTCCCTGTTCAAAGGTGATTCCGAATACTTCCTTGTGCTCCAGCTGCGCCGGCACGTAGTCCGGATCAATCTGGATGATATTGTAATTTCCTTTTTTCTTCTGCTTCAGCAGCTCCAGCGCTTCCGGCTCATATCCCGGAGCGATGACTCCATCGGAAACCTCTCTTTTGATCAGTCTCGCAGTGTCCACATCGCAGACATCAGAAAGAGCGATAAAGTCTCCGAAAGAAGACATTCTGTCCGCCCCTCTCGCTCTCGCGTACGCGCACGCCAGCGGGGAAAGCTCTCCCAGATCATCTACCCAGTAGATCTTTGCCAGAGTCTCCGTAAGCGGAAGACCTACCGCGGCACCGGCCGGAGACACATGTTTAAATGATGTTGCTGCCGGGAGTCCCGTCGCTTTCTTCATCTCAGATACAAGCTGCCAGCCGTTAAACGCGTCAAGGAAATTGATATATCCCGGGCGTCCGCAGAGCACGGTGATGGGCAGTTCGCTTCCGTCGCTCATGTAGATTCTGGACGGTTTCTGGTTCGGGTTACATCCGTATTTCAGTTCTAATTCTTTCATCTTTGATCCGCTCCTTACTGATTCTTATTGATTTTTATTCACAATCTTTGTCTCGTAGTTTCCTGTTTCAATATCAATATAGCGGACGAAGAGTGAAACCTTGTTGTCCGCGTTCAGGCTGTTCCACAGAAGGTCCGTAAATGCGTCCATGTCGTCCGGAATACCGATCAGTTTCGGCTCCCCTTCGAAACTCGGAAGCGGATCGCCGTCACACATATAGGTATGAATGAAATGGCCTTCTCCCGCTGCAGGATTCTCGTAGGCGAATGTATATCTGCAGCATCCGTCCGGGCTTCCGTTATTGCTCTTTAATATAGACATGGCATAGTTATAGCTTCCGTTCTCTATGTGCATGATTCCGGAGATGCGCGGCGTGTAGTTCGGTCCGTCCGGCTCAAACTCTCTTGACCGAAGAGACTGTTCGAACGTAAGCTGCTTGTCCATTCCCTCATAAATCGTATCGGTCTGATCCCCATTCGTCACTATCGTCTTGTTTCCAAGCACGCGGACCGGCGCATAGATGATCAGGCTGGGATCCGTAAGCTTCGACGGGTCAAACGCCTGTGTGCGGATTCCCTCCCCGTCCTCAACAAATACGCGGTTTCTGCTGTTCTCGCTTCGTCCCATAATAAAATATGCGGTAACCGCTTTTTTCCCGTCAGGGGTTTTTCCGATGATGATTCCTCTTCCCGGATAAGAATTGTTTCTTAATTCGTCCTCAATAGACAGCATCTTCATACTACTGCATCTCCTTTCACTCTTTCTCGTCTTCCTCACCGGACGCATGTCTCTGCTTCTTTCTGCCTCCGTTTTCCTCTTCCCCGTCTTCCTCCTCCACAGGCGGAAGAATCTTGAGAAGCACTCGCGTGATTCGGTTATCTTTTACCTCCTCAACCGTAAACACATAGCGATCCACCTCGATAACATCCCGATCTTCCCGGGCCGGTATATGCCCAAGCTGCTCGATCAGATATCCCGAAAGCGTATCGTAGTTTTCCGTCTCAAGTTTGAGGCCCAGTTCCTCGTTCAGATCATCGATCAGGATTCCGCCGTCCAGACGGTATTCATCCTCGCTGATCGCCTCGATTTCCGGAACTACCTCTTCATACTCTTCATTGATGTCGCCCATGATTTCCTCTACAAGGTCCTCAATCGTAACAATACCTGAAAATCCGCCGTACTCATCCACCAGAATCGCCATGTGATGTCTCTGCTCCTGCATGGTGCGGAACAGCTCATCCGCCTCTTTCGTTTCCGGAACAAAGAACGGCTCGTGAAGCATCTCTCTGATATTCATCTGTTCCGGGCTGTTCTTTCTCAGCTCGATCATCACGTCCTTCACGTGGAGCACGCCGATGATATTGTCGATGCTTTCTTCATAAACCGGGATCCTGTTGTGCCTTGTTTCCAGGATTTCATCAATCAGTTCCTCAAACGGTTCCTCGATATCGATCGTCACGACATCTCGTCTGGGCACCATAATTTCCCTCGCCGTACGATCGTCAAATGCGAACACCGAGTCAATCATCTCACGTTCGTCATCATCGAACGTCCCGCTTTCATTTCCCATTTTCAGAAGAGCTTTGGTCTCCTCCTCTGTCACAGCTTCCTCCTGGTCCTCTGTCTTCATTCTGAGAAGCTTAAGCACCAGTTTGGTCGAAACTGACAGCAGTTTAATAAACGGTGATAAGATAATCGAAATGTAGTGAATCGGCATGACCGTAAGCATGGCGAATCCTTCCGCTTTCTGAAGCGCGATCCGCTTCGGCACAAGTTCGCCGAACACAAGGTTGAAGAACATGAGCACAAGCGTCACTCCATTATGGGCAATCTGGGAACTGTAAGGGATTCCCGCGCTGTGAAGCCAGTCTGCAAGCACGGGGGAAAGTCCCGATGCCGCCGATGCGGATGAATAAAAGCCCGCAAACGTAATCGCCACCTGAATCGTAGAGAGGAACTTCGTAGAATCTTCAAAAAGTCCCTCGATTACTTTTGCCTTCTTATTGCCGTCTTCCGCCAGGCTTCGGATCCGGTTCTTGTTGACAGATACAACCGCCATCTCGGCTCCAGCAAAATAAGCGTTGAGCAAAGTAAAAAACACCAAAAGCAACAAATCAAATAAAATAGTATTCCCCGCAGGGTCCGCGTCCATAAAAATAACTCCTCCTGTAATAAAATATTATCAGGAGCAGTATATCATGTGACCGCTGATTTCGCAAGATGCGCTTTCTCCGGCCGGTTTTCGCCCGCCCCTTCCGGTCATGCGCTCTGGTTCCGTCAGTTTCTCGTCCCTTTGTGGTCCTCGATAAACTGCGGCACACTGCCCGCGGGAACACCGAGAGCGAACGAAAATTCACTGTACAGCGCATGTTCCAGAAGCATCTGGTACTTCCGGTCCAGACTTGTGATGCTGCCTCTGCTCTTGATCCTCTTATAAGTTGTCTTCAGAACTTTCACCCAGTTTTCCGGGCAGAAATCCGCAATGCAGTTTTTGTATTCCTGTTCACGGAATTTCTCGTTTTTAATCTGCAGGGTCTCAATGTCCTCTATCCTTCCGATCAGTTCCATCGCTTCCTCCCGGCTTACCGGCTGCCGGATATTCGTATCATCATCCGTAGGAACATACGCCCTGTCTCTTTCATCCTCAACAGATTGAAGAGTATAATACTGTTTCTTTGAATCCACGGAAGGGAAATCCAAAGTCCCGATATCTTCCACCGTATACAAACCTCTGCACTTATAAACCACTGCGTCTCCTCTGCTGAGCATCTAATTCCTCCTTTTCTTATTTTTCCGTTGTTACAGCTTATCTGTAACAGTTCAGCCCACGCCATTCGGAAAACCGCACTGACGTGCTTATTGCGGCTGAACTGTTACGTTTATCTTTTACAATACAGTATAGCCAAAGAAAGGCCGGTACAACGCGGTAACGGCCTTTTTCTGGTGTCACTATGATATATTTTAACATATTTTTTGCTTTGAGGTAAGTATTTTCGTTGTTTTACATTGATCTTTCTTATATATATCGTAAGATCATAACCACTTATATCCGTTTTTCAGCTTTTTAAACGTTCCAGCAGTATCGGTCTTCCATACCCGAAAGCTCCTTCCATCTGGCATACTTTGGCGGCAAATCCTGCTGCTTCGGCAATGCTTCCCTTAATCGCACAGGCTTTATCCACACCGCGTTTTACAGCATCCAGGTATCCCACCATAAAAGTGGTTAGCAGGGAATCTCCCGCTCCCATCGTATCCACTACCCGTCTGAGCGGTACTGCTTCCTGATGATAAATAACACCATCTGAATAAAGCATACACCCCTTCGCGCCACGTGACGCACATACTATTTCCGGACCATAGGATGCAACTTTTTTCAAATGTCTTTCTACTTCTTCATCACTGCCATCAAACGAGCAAAAAGCATATGTCACAAGCGGGGCAATCTTTTCGTAATACTCCTCATCCGAATCATCGGAGAAATCAAACGATAATGGGAGACCTGCTTTTTTTATTTCAGGGAGCTGGCTCTCCATATAGCAATAATTTCCACAGTGAATCAGATCAAAAGAAGACAGATATTCCAGATCAAAACGATCCAGTCCATATATATGCCTGCTTCGTACTCCGCCCTCATTGTAATCAAGAAATACTCTGTCTCCATTTTCCAGCCTGCATCTCGAATAACCGTTTTCTCCGGGAATCTGTCTGCATTTGGTTGTTTCTATGCCTTCACTTTTCAAAGCGGATATCACATGTTCTGCATTTGCATCAGTACCAAAGTACCCCATATACGCTGCTCTTTTTACCCCGAACATTTTTGCGTAAACAGCAAAATTCACACAATTTCCTCCCGGATACTGCATACCGGTATGTGTATAAATATCTACCACATTATCTCCAAATCCGACCACACTTACATCATACTTCGCCTTCACTATTCCCGTCTCCTTTCCAGAAAACAGTCCTTGCCCGGTTCACAGACACAGAACTGTTTTCCAGTTTTAATACTCCACAACTCCCATATATCTTCTCATATCAAGGGGATGCCCTGTTTTGTTCTGAATAGCCGTTCTATACAGGACACTCATTTCATAAAAAAGAGGAGGATTAAAGTAATCTACACATCTGCTGTCAATGGCCTCCATTCCACAGTCCGCGGCATCAATCACCTCATACTTTTCCGCATATTTTTCAAGGAACTTCCATACCCTCAGATCAATCTCCCTTGTCTTTCCAACAGATGCCATTAATATGTAGATATGATCTTTATCCGTCACTTCAAATGGCCCGTGGAAATACTCAGCCGAGTTCAGATATCCGCAGTCAATCCACTGCATTTCCTGCAAGGAACAGATCGCAAATCCGTAGGACTGAGCATATGAAGCGCCGGATGACATAATATAGAGAAAAGGTGCATTATAATAATGTTCCGCAAAATTCCACGCCTTGTTCTGAAATTTTTTCACGGCGCTGCGGATGATCTGATCACATTTGATAATTCCGTCCTTCATTCCTTCATACAATTCATATTCCGGTTCCTGTCTGTGAATCAGTTCGTTCAGAATACTATAAGTAATGCACATCGGTTTATCTTTCTGCAGTGTCTCATCCACCCATGTATAAATAATGGAATGATATTTTTCATCCGCGCATTTGCTGGCTGCGTCATGAGTATAAGTTACGGTAAATGCCCCCGCTTTCAGAGCCGTATCCGCAGCCTCTACTGTCTCCTTTGTATTTCCACCATGGGAACAGATAAACACAAGCGAATGGCTGTCCAGCCGCTTCGGCGGCGTCAGCACAAATTCTTTACTCGGAATCCACTCAGCTGTCATGGATGTGGATTCTCTGTTTACAAAATAGAAACTTGAATAAAGATCAATCAACGATCCGCCGCAGGCCACAAGATAAACATCCTTTATCCTTCCGTTTTTCATCTGGATCTTATCTACAAACTTCACCGCATCAAATTCTGTTACATTCATTATTCATCCTCCTGAATTGTCTCCATTTTTATTAACGCTCCACGCTTTGTGTCCGCGATTTATTTGCTTTAATATGTCGTTTCATCAAAAGTGCCATAACAATCCCAAGTACTGCGGATGCCATTAAAAATCCAAAAATCATCTTGTACGCTCCATTTCCATAAGCGTCCATCCATTTTCCAAAAATAATAAAGTAGAAGAAATCCGGAGCATAACCGATTACCGATCCGATTCCAATTACGGTTCCCGCATAAGCCGGATTAAATCCGCATTCTTTCAGCCCGGACCATACCACGCCGTAAAGCATCATAGCTACGGCAGACGGAAGAAGGGATACGAAAGTAGCGAACCCTGAACCAACCGTATCCGGCATAATCAAAACGCCTGCATAAATCAGTATCGTAACGGTGAAAGCCGTAATATACCACTTATTTGCCGATTTGAAAATTCGATCTATAATCATCCCTCCGATCGGGCAGAGAAGATTCATCAGGTTACTTCTCACGATACTGATCAGAGACGAATTAACAAGCGGAATTCCAAGCACATCCGTCAGATATGGCGAGAAATAGGAAAGACTTGTATACAATCCATACGCACACATCACCATAATGGATAAATACCACGTCATTGGATTTTTCAGTACGGCTCCCAGATGTCTGAACTGGAATACATCATCCGGATTATCTGGTTCCATATCTCTTTCTTTAAAGAATATGGTAAGAAGCAACGCGGCAATCAGAGTCCAGGCCGCCATTACCCACATTGCAATTTTAAATGATTCCGCCGCATCAGCTGAAAAACCACTCGCCCAAAGACATATCGCGTTCAGAATGGCGGAGATAATACCAGATGATGCATAGTAAATTCCATAACACATCCCCTGAGTCTCAACTGTGCCCACCATACCAACTGCTTTTGTAATAGCGCACCAGAATA
>CALWBC010000116.1 GCA_944375755.1 uncultured Mediterraneibacter sp.
GCCTTTGCACGCACATCTGTCGCTTTTGTTACATCTGTTCGAAGCTTTGAAGGAACGGGCTCCGTATGGCGTTACATTTCCTTCTTCCCCGGTGCCTTCCGATTAGCCGCTATCGCTCCTGCTCGAAAGTTCCCGGTCAGAAAAATCAAGATTTTCTCATTTCTCCTTTTTATTATCAATCGCATTCGCAACGGCAATCACCGCCGGGAACAGCACCGCTGCGATTACCCAGATGATCCATCCTTCTTTCCAGCTCTCTGTCGGCAGAGTTATCGCAAGATAAATCGCTGTGACAACAAGCCAGTACACGATCGTAACCAGAGAATTGCCCGGGTGTTCCTTTTTCCTTCTGCTGTAATCCCCTTCCTGGAGCAGTTTCTCAAAACTCGCCCAGATGATTCCGCCTCTTACCAGGAAGATCACTCCTATCCCGACGATAACAAGCGAAACAGAGAACATGGATACCATAAACACATCGTCTTCTCCATTGACAATAGCTCCTCCGAAAAGAGGAATCAAAGCCATAACGCACAGGCATACGCCGATGATATTATTTCTGGTGTAAATCCGCTTGAAACTTTCCCTTCTCTCTTTCACCATGCCTGTTACGCCATATTCGGTTTCAAACACTTCTTTTTCCAGATACTCATATGGAGCGGTTTTACTTCCGCTGTATATAAATATCGCAACCGCTGCCGCAACGATCACCAGCATAATGATCATCCCGATACCGCCTGCCATATTTTCTATCAGGCCATATGCGTTCCTTTCACTGAGCGCTCCCAGTATCATAAAACAGATCGGCGAAAGAATACATAAGAACACCCCATTTGATATAATTTTTGAAGTTTCTTCCTTCACGGATAAGAATGCGTTTGCCTCTTCCATTGTGACATATCTTCGGGTTGAAATCTCTTCGCTTTTTATAATGCTGTTCTCTTCTTCCATCTCGTCTTTCAGGAGATAGTCTGTGCTGCCAGTTCTTCCTGAGACCATCCTGCCTTCTTACGCAGCTGAACCAGTTTTTCTGCAAATATCATGTTTAAATCCTCCTGTGTGGTTTTTATGGCTTGATTTTACCTTTTCCGGCAGTTGCGTGCCACCAATCAGGCTTTTCAATGTGTCAACCGGCAGTTGCATCCCGCGCAACACTTCTTTTCGATATTAAAATATCATATATTATGTCAGAAATAAAGAAAGGAAACCTGAAGCGGTTTACTGTTTTATATCTCCAGTCAGTTCATCAAGTGTATACGTATCCGCCCCGCAGTCTGCAATTTCATCTGTCCCCACACTTTCCATGGGATACATTCCCTCGCTCAAATTTCCGATCACACTCGTACCTGCGAATTCGCCTTCTCCTATTTCCGTATAGGAGCCACGGGGACCGTTCAGACGGTAATAAGTCTCATCCGCATCAAAAGCCGCAGATTCCTCAAGAAAATACACATTCTTCTGTCCGACTGCCGGAGCGATATCTCCCTGATCCAGCTCCTGAATATAGATCTCCCTCAGTTCATCATCTGCATACTGTTCAAATCCTGCTCTTGCCTGATCCCGTCATCCGCGGAAAACGAATCAAGATATGCCTGAACCGTCTGCAGCTTCTGCCAAAGAAGCTGTATCCGGATAATTCTTTTCATAGGAAGGAGCCATTCCATATACAGAAGCCACAATCTTGTCCGAATCAATCGCGGACATCTCCGGAATCTGTTCTTCACTCACAGCTGCCTCATCCTGTTCCGCCGGAATATCCTTTTCCTCGCTTCCACATCCGAACAGCATACCGGCGCACACACCTATAAGTAATATTGTCAGAACCTTTCTTGAAACCATATTTTCCTCCACCTCACAATTCCATCTGTCCTATTAGTTCCTCCAGGGTATATGTCTGAATCTCGCCTTCACTTTCCCTCTCCTGGCTGAAAGTCTTTAACCTGTAATTGCCGCTAAGCTGCATTCCTATCGTCTGAGTACACGCAAAATTATCATCGGAAATTTCTGTATACTTCCAGTCCGGACCCGCAAGTCTGCAATATGTATTTTCCGTGTCATAAAACGGAGATTTTTCGAGAAAATAAAGATTTCTTTGTCCTTTCTCCGCCATGACATCGCCCTGCTCTAACTGCTGTATATAAATATTGCCTAATCCCTCATCCGAATACTGCTCAAAATAAGATCTGTTAATCTCCTGCGCGCTTTCAGAATCGTGTGAGTCGATATACTCCCGAACGGAAACAACACCCTGATCTTCAACTACACGTATAATCTCACCTTCACTGAAATTTCCTTTTATTGATTTTATAATCTGCACTTCACTGTTTGTCCTGCAATGTCCATTTTCTACCAGATAGTCTATTGCCACAATCTCTCCATAGATAATCTCTTCACTGTCTGAAGCCAACGACGGCAGCGTTGAATACCCTTCTGCGTAGTCAAATTGTCCACATTGTACTGAGACTATGCTTTCCGGGTCAATGGTACTGATATCTTCCTGAGTCTCAGCTATATCATAATTTCCCGTCTCAGCAGGAACTGTTTCCATCTCTGATTCTGAACCGCTGCACCCTGACAAACCTATTACTAAACCAGCAATAATAAAACATAATGTTTTTCGCCTCATATTGCCCCCTTCTCAATAAATACACCTTAACACATTACGCGCCTTATCTTGTGGAATATCTACTATATTTCTCTTCGCCAATCCCCCCTACATTACAAAACAACATCACAGCCTCAGCCCCTTTATATCCTTTATCCTCGAAAAGATCATATTACAGCTGCACTCCGTCACCCCGGGCAGCTGATCGATAGTCTCATAGATCAGCTTCTCCATCTCGTCATTAGATGACGCCACCGCATGGACGTGAAGCCTGCTCTTGCCGGTCACCCTGTAGATCTGCGTGATCGTATCATTTTCCTTCAGGATTTCCGCCACCTTCATCAGCGCGTCCGGCTCTGTCTCTATCTCAAAATAACAAGACACAGCACCGCTGATTTTCTGAGCATTGATGATCGTGGTATATTCCTCTATGATCCCCTTCTCTTCCATCGCCTGCACGCGCATCTTCACGGCGACACGGGAGATTCCCACCTGCTGCCCGATCTCTGAGTAGGACATCCTCGCATTTTTTATCAGCAGCCGGATGATCTTCTGATCCAGCTCGTCAAGCCCGTCTAAAAACATAATCTTCTTTTCCTCCATCCGTCCCCTGAAAGGAGAACGTTCATTTTCTTCCATTATACAGCCGCCCGATCTTCAGAGTCAAACGCTTCAGCGCTTGACATAATGCACACAGTGCTTGACATAACACACGCAGAAAACTATAGTATATTACAGATGTTAATTTAGAACTTACGTAACGAAAGAGGAAGCCAAAATGGATAACGAACTGACACAGGGACCGGTTATGAAAACCATGCTGCGCTTTGCCATCCCCATGATTCTGGGGGATCTTCTGCAGCAGTGCTATAATATCGCCGACACGGTAATCGTGGGAAAATTTCTCGGGGCAGACGCTCTCGCTGCTGTGGGATCCGCATTCTCACTGATGACTTTTCTCACATCGATTCTGCTGGGGCTCGCCATGGGAAGCGGCACAGTCTTCTCCATCCGCTGGGGGCAGAAGGATCATCAGGGCTTAAAAGAAGGGATTCTCGCTTCTTTCGTCCTGCTGGGCATTGTCACCCTCATTCTCAACGTAATCGTATTCGCGGGAATCGACTGGATCATCCGGGTGCTGCAGACGCCCTCTGATCTGGTTGAACTGATGCATGAATATCTGATCGTGATCTTTGCCGGGCTGATCGGAATCTTCCTCTACAACTTTTTCGCATCCCTGCTGCGCTCCCTTGGGAATTCCGTTGTTCCGCTTGTATTTCTCGCAGTTTCCGCCTGCTTGAATATCGTGCTGGATCTTCTCTTCGTAGCAGTCTTCCGCCGGGGTGTTGCCGGTGCGGCGGAAGCGACTGTTATCTCCCAGTACGTATCCGGTATCGGGATCACGATTTACACGAGAAGAAAGTTTCCTGACCTGCTGAAGAAAGACCGGGATATCCGGCTCCGTATGTCCCGTGTCCGGGAGATCACCAGCTTCTCGGCGCTCACCTGCCTTCAGCAGTCCATCATGAATCTGGGAATCCTCGCTGTCCAGGGTCTGGTCAACAGCTTCGGAACCATTACCATGGCTGCTTTTGCCGCAGGGGTGAAGATCGACGCATTCGCCTACCTGCCTGTCCAGGATTTCGGCAATGCATTCTCCATCTTCACTGCCCAGAATTTTGGCGCACGGAAGGCGGACCGAATCAAGAAAGGAATTCGCGTGGCATTTCTCACGTCCATGGCATTCGGCGCCGTGATCTCGGTTTTCGTCTTTGTGTTTGCACGGCCGCTGATGACCCTCTTTATTGACGCCGGAGAGACCGAAGTGATCATGGAAGGGGTGCGCTATCTCCGAATCGAAGGAGCTTTCTACTACCTGATTGCCTGCCTGTTCCTGCTCTATGGTCTGTACCGCGCGCTTGGGAAACCGGGGATGTCCGTTGTTCTCACCATCATCTCACTTGGGCTGCGGGTCGCGCTGGCATACGCGCTTTCCGCCATTCCGGGCTTAGGCGTAGTCGGCATCTGGTGGTCAGTACCCATCGGGTGGATTCTGGCGGACATATTTGGAATCGGTTATTATCTGCTGAAACAGCGCAGACTTACTCCGAACTTTTAAAAAGAGACGGATTTCAGAAGTATCCTGAAATCCGTCTCTTAATTATCAGAGTCTTTTATCCTCAGATTTGTTGCATGAAATTGAATACCAGAACTCTTTTACAGTTCTTCCCCGTTGCTCTCAATCACTTTCTTATACCAGTAGAATGATTTCTTCGGAGTTCTCTTCAGCGTTCCGTTTCCTTCATTATCTTTATCCACATAGATGAATCCGTAACGTTTCTTCATCTCGCCTGTAGACGCGCTGACCAGATCGATACATCCCCATGATGTGTATCCGAGCAGATCCACGCCGTCCAGCTCAATGGCGTCTTTCATCGCCTTGATGTGCTCTCTTAAGTAGTCAATGCGGTAGTCATCTTCCACATATCCGTTCTCATCCGGAGTGTCCACTGCTCCCAGACCGTTCTCCACGATAAAGAGCGGTTTCTGATATCTGTCGTAAAGTGTGTTCAGCGTTGTGCGCAGTCCCAGCGGGTCGATCTGCCATCCCCACTCGCTTGCTTTCAGGTACGGATTCTTCACGGACGCAAATGCATTCCCGTCCGTAACCGCCACGTTCGGATCCGCGCTCGTACATCTGGAGGAATAATAGGAGAAGGAGACAAAATCCACCGTATTCTCCCGCAGCAGCTTCTCATCTTCCGGAGTAATGTCAATCTTGATATTCTCTCTCTCGAAGAATTTCTTCGCATAGTTCGGGTAATATCCTCTTGCCTGCACATCGATGAAGAAGTAGTTCTCACGGTCTTTCTCCAGTGCTTTCCACACGTCTGCCGGATGGCATGTATGCGGATAAGTGGATCCTGCTGCCAGCATACAGCCGACCATATTTTCCGGATCGATCTCGTGCGCAATCCTTGTCGCTTCCGCAGAAGCAACCAGCTCGTGATGTGCTGCCAGATATTTTGCCTGCGTCTCATCCTCGCCCTCTTCGAACACAAGACCCGCGCCCATGAACGGGAGGTGAAGGATCATGTTAATCTCGTTGAATGTCAGCCAGTATTTTACAAGCCCTTTATATCTTGTGAAGAGCACGGTGACGAGTTTCTTATAGAAATCAACGAGTTTACGGTTCTTCCATCCGCCGTACTCCTCGATCAGGTGGATCGGGCAGTCGAAATGTGTGATTGTGACAAGGGGCTCGATTCCGTATTTGTGGCACTCTTTGAATACATTTTCATAGAACTGAAGCCCTTCCTCGTTCGGCTCTGCCTCGTCCCCGTTCGGGAAGATGCGTGTCCATGCGATGGACAGACGGTATGTCTTGAATCCCATCTCGCCGAACATGGCGATATCCTCCTTGTAGTGATGATACATGTCGATCGCTTCCATGGCCGGATAGTAATGTTCGCTGTCCGGACGAAGCATCTTTTTATGACCCAGGCACACCGGGAAACGGTCTTCACCGTGCGGGCACACGTCTACATTCGCAAGCCCTCTTCCGCCTTCGTTGTAAGCTCCTTCACACTGATTCGCGGCTGTCGCGCCGCCCCATAAAAATCCTTCCGGGAATCCCATCTTTCTACCTCCTGATATTATTTTTTATCACGCACCAGCAGTCTGGCTGGTCCCTGAACACCGAACGGCTCGATCACCAGATAATGGCTCAGCGCATCCCTCACCGCTGTACCGAGTGTGTTTGTCACCTCGACTGCCAGGTCATTTTCTCCATCCTGTAAAAGTCCGGTCAGATCGAAACGGTACGGTTTGCAGATCCTTATCCCTGCGGATTTTCCATTGACAAACACTTCCGCAGTCTCGTAAGTCTCGCCCAGATCAAGGATGGTTTCTTCTCCCGCAGACGCATCCAGCTTCGTCTCATAGCGCAGGGTACCGCACTTATTGTCCCATCCCGCGATGTTCTCCACGCAGTCCAGGCCCGTGAGCGGAACTTCCTCTGTCCGGTTCGGATAAGACAGGCTGTCAGCATATGTTACAGTCCATGCTTCCGGCAGCTCCCGCTCCCCGTACTTTCCACTGTTCCGTTCCGTTATCTGTCCGCACGCTTCTCCTGTACATTCGAGTTCTGTCTCACTCACTACGAATACAGCCGACTCGTAAGGAGCAAGGCACAGATCTATCTCATGTGCAGCCGGCGTCAGCGTATCTGCAAATGCGTCGTACCGGTATACGTATCCCTCACCCAGGATCTCCACGGTTGTACACACATCCTGTCCGATGTTCTCATTAAACATCATATAATATTTTCTGCCGTCCTGTAAATACTCTCCCAGCACAAGATCCGGCTGTTCTTCTCTGCAGATCACACCGCGGTATTTTTTCAGGCACTCTCCCAGCTGATCCAGGCCGATCACTTCGCCTTCTGCCCCCTCCGGTTTCCCGTCCAGGCAGATCACCTTCACGCCGCTGCCCGCCAGACGCGCCAGCAGTTCCGTCAGCTCAGCCGGATAATGCTCGCCGTAAGGCACTGCCAGCACTTCCATCGTCTGTCCGTTTATCGTATAGCATCCATCCCCGATCTCTGCGTTTTTCAGATAATCCAGGCTGACGATGTCAAACGAGATCTGATGCTCTGTCAGCACCCGCGCCGGTTTCTCCACCGGCATATACGCGCCCATCCACTCCAGCTCAGCCGGGTAGAACACGCCCACCTTCGCGGGATGTGATCCGCCCCGGAACAGGGACGCGATCCGGTTTACATAGGAAGTAAATACCGGGAAATATCTGAACTGCGGATTCTTCCCATGTGCGTAGAAATGCGGCGGGCAGTCAAAATCCGGGAACGCCTTCGGGTCAAACGCATGGGGCCCGATATAGTTGACGCCCCGCACAAGCAGGTGGTCCGCGATCCATTTCATCGTCTTAAGGCCTTCATTCCATCCGTACGCACCAAACGCCTCGCACATGGTTCTCCCCTTCTTCTTCGGGTCGAGATGTGCCGCGGATGTTCCCAGCTTCGCAAGCGCGTAGTGGTAGAACTCACCGTTGCTTCCGCCTGTGTTAAATGCATCGTGATGGTAGTTCATGCCAGGCACTACCTGTCCGCCGATCACATCGATTCCGGAGAAATCCATTCCCTCCTGACCGCGGAAAAAGTGTCCTGTCCCGTATCCCAGACGTGCATGTGCTCCGTTGTCCTCGATGGTATGTCCGAGGTAATCCACTCCATGGGCGCGGCACCAGTCACCGATCACATTTGTAAAATTCTCATTGTACAGCCTTGTAACCGTATCCATGTATTTCAGCCGGATCTGCGCCTCTTCGCCGTCAGCATTCACCCAGAGGAGCGGCAGATATTTCGCCTCGAATCCAAGCTCTTTTTCAAGCCCTTCCCGCCATGGGAGAACCATGTCGGTTCCGATTCTTCCTTCCGTTCCCTTTACATTTCCGAACCTTGGTTCATCGGAAAAGAATCCCTGAATCGTTGTGCCGAACTCATCCTTATAATGTCTGTAGTGCGCCTCGTACACTTCATCGATCAGCACCTGAGTCGCTTCTTTCACAAGCGGGTTCAGATAATCCTTCGTGGATTCCTCACCGCCCTTTCGTGTCTGATAGACAACGAAGATACTGTACGCTCCCGCCGGAACATCCAGCGTCAGAATCCGTTTCTCCATATCCATCCGGTCAGTGATATCCGTAAAAGTCTCCGCCAGAACCGGGTCACCGGCATCATTTCTCTGATTTCTCCTCTCCGCCAGATACACGCCGAGGATCTCCTCACTGCTGTCCGGCTTATCCCATGGCCTGCCTTTGAGAAGCTGGAAATCAACGCGGGCGCCGCGAATCGGTCCCTGTACATCAAACCGTCTCATGTCCAGATATTTTTTCAGATACTGCGGATAGCACTCCTTTACTTTTCCATTCGCAAAACCGGTCGGGAAATGGGAATCATCAAGAATCCACAGTTTCATCCCAAGCTCATGGGCTTTCTCTATAATCAGATCCATGTCCGACCACCATCCGTCTCCAACGAAATCCGGATGCGGACGCGCCTCGATGCAGACTCCCTTCATCCCGCAGCCCGCGATCTTGTCCATATATTCCGCAAGCACGGCATGCTCTTCCCCGTGCTGCCAGAAAAAGGGATAAAGTACGTTCTCCATTTCTTTCCCCGTAATATTCTTAAATCCTCCCATACATCATATCCTCCTTATACTGCACAAGGGAGGCATCCCAGCCCCCCCTTATACGGCCCTTTTACAGCCTTTCGTATTTATTTTGCTTTTTTCTTACCCTCTTTGTCCGCAAAGATGAACGCCAGTACCGCAGAGATAACAAACGCTCCGATCGCACATGCGATGAATCCATAGAAGCTGATATCCAGTCCTGCCGGATTGATCATAGACGGGATACGGAACAGTCCGTCGCCGCCCATCACATACATGTTGATTCCAAGCGCACCTGCAATCGCACCTGTGATTCCTCCGCCGACCCATGCGCACATGAACAGTTTGAAGTTCGGAAGCGCGATGGAGTAGATCGTCGGCTCTGTTACACCGCAGAGAGCGGATGCCATACTACCGAATCCAATGCTTCGTTTCTCAGGATCTTTCATCTTCAGGGCATATCCAAGTGACACACCTGCAAGAGCCCATACTGTCAGACCAAGTACTGCATTTACCGGGTCATGTCCCATTGTAACAATATTGTTGATCAGGATCGGTATAAATGCCGCATGCAGACCGAGCAGTACAACCATCTGCCAGAATGCTCCCAGAATCAGACCACCAAGCAGCGGGCTCATTCCAAAGATACCAAATACTGCGCTGGAAAGCAGAGAAGAAAGTTCATTCATAACCGGTCCGATTACCAGCCAGCTCAGCGGTACGGTTATGGCAAGTACAAATACAGGAACCAGCATCAGCTGTACCATCTGCGGGATAAACTTCTTCGCAAGTTTCTCAAGTTTGCTTGCCACAAATGCTGCCAGAATAATCGGCAGGAATGAGTTCGAATATGTAGCTGCTGCAACAGGAATTCCCAGGAATGTGATTCCGCCTTCTGCCGCAACTGCGCTGACCAGATTCGGATACAGGAACGCGGCTCCGATGGTCGCCGTCACATACGGGTTGCAGTCAAACACCTTGCCGCATGTAAATCCTACGATAATCGGCAGGAAATAAAGTATCGCGTCCGCCGCAGCGTAGAGAACAAGATATGTACCGTCCGTATTGGTGAGCACGCCGGCTGTCGTTAAAATAACAAGAATACCTTTAATAATACCTCCGGCGATCATCGGTCCGATCATCGGAATGATACATCCGGAAATCGTCTTGAAGAAACGATTGAAAAGACTGTCCTTTTTCACAATCCTGTAATCGTCCTTGTTTACTGTCCCCTCTGTCTGTCCGATCTCCTTCTGGACAAATTTTACCACCTCATTTACATGGGTTCCGATAATGACCTGATACTGTCCGCCCTGGTTCATAACCCCCTTTACGTCTTTGATCGCAGTCACCTGATCCTTATCCGGAATGGTGTCGTCCTTCAGCACAAAACGCAGTCTTGTCATGCAGTTTGAGACACTGATGATATTTTCTTTTCCGCCTACAGCAGCAACGACATCTTTTGCCAGCTGCGTGTAATCCGCTTTTGCCATTTTACTTTCCTCCTTAGATAAATACGTGAGAATCCTGTTTTGCAAAACATCTTTAATATTTACTATGATGTTATTATAGCCCTGGATTTCCCGTGATAAAATGACAGAATCATCAGAATCCATTGACCATTTCCACACAATCTGTTATATTCAGTAAAACTGGTATTCCTAGAATGAGGAGGTATTTGCGCACATGAATCTGAAAACTTTGGACTGCTTTCT
>CALWBC010000117.1 GCA_944375755.1 uncultured Mediterraneibacter sp.
CTTCTGCCGGGAGCCGGAGCGGGACTCGAGTTTTACCTGCTCCATAAAAAAAAAAAAATGAAAGAGGCCGGAATACTGGAAGTTATATCCGCTGCCATGAATCAGTCCTTCTTTACATTGAGCCTTGGGATCGGAGCGATGGCGATCTTCGGGAGCTATATTGACAAAAAAAGAAGACTTGCAGGAGAAGCAGTTGCGATTACGGTGCTGGACACAAGTGTAGCCCTGATTTCAGGTCTGATTATATTCCCGGCAAGTTTTGCGTTCGGTGTAAATCCGGACAGCGGACCGAACCTGATCTTTATTACACTGCCGAACATCTTCAACTCCATGGCCGGAGGAAGGCTCTGGGGAGCGATTTTCTTCCTGTGTATGTTTTTCGCGTCAGCATCAACCATAATTGCGGTGTTTGAAAATATTATCGCATTCGCCATGGATCTGACCGGATGCTCCAGGACAAAAGCAGTAGTCATCAATCTGATTGCCATCCTGATCCTGTCCATGCCGTGCGTGCTCGGTTACAACGTGCTGAGCGGATTCGCGCCGTTCGGAGAAGGTTCTGCGATCCTGGATCTGGAAGACTTCATCGTAAGCAATAACCTCCTGCCCCTTGGAAGTCTGGTATACGTACTGTTCTGTACCACCCGTTACGGATGGGGCTGGAAAAACTTCCTGGCAGAAGCCAACGCCGGAGAAGGCCCCAGATTCCCCAAATGGGTAAGACCCTACGTAACCTTCATCATCCCCCTGATCGTAATCTTCCTCTTCATCCAGGGCTATTGGAGCAAATTTGCGGGTTAGGCTTAAGCCGTGCGTCATAAAAAAGAGTGATCACATCATGCTTGCATGAATGTGGTCGCTCTTTTTTTATGACATAGGGCGCAGCCCGCGAGCAAGATGAAGCGCGAAGCGCGGAATCGAGCTGCACGGGTTGAGCCGGACGAGAGGAAGAACGGAGTGCGAGGCATAGGGCGCAGCCGTCCTCCTTTTTTCTTGCACCCCCTTCCATATATGTTATAATGTGGGAACAAAAGAGAAAGGACAGGCAGGTGGAGCGAATTGAGACTGTTGGTAATCGAAGACGAAACTGCTTTAAGTGAAGTGATCAAAGCAGCTTTTGAGGATGAGAAGTTTGAAGTGGACCTGGCAGAGGACGGCCAGACAGGATACCTTCTGGGAATCAGCGGTATTTACGATGCCGTTGTACTGGATGGAATGCTTCCGGAACTGGATGGTTATGATGTTTTAAGAAAATGGAGGCAGGAACAGATTCATACGCCGGTTCTCATGCTGACTGCCCGCTCGGAACTGGAGGATAAGTTAAAAGGACTGGGGCTGGGAGCGGATGATTATCTGACCAAGCCTTTTGATATGGAGGAGCTGGTCGCGCGCATCTGGGTGATTACACGAAGACAGGGAGCAGTTCAGCTGGATCATATTGAGTACGAGGATCTTCAGCTGTGCCTGGATTCCGGGATGATAAGGAATACGCAGAACAAACAGGAAGTCCGGCTGGGGAAAAAGGAGTTTCAGCTTCTGGAATTTTTCATGCGTCATCCGGGACAGACGCTGTGCCGGGAACAGATTGCGGAAAAACTCTGGGGATATGACTGCGAGGCAGAGTACAATAACGTGGAAGTTTATATTTCATTTACGAGAAGGAAACTCAGATACATTGAGTCCGGGGTAATGATAAAAGCAGTGAGAGGAATCGGCTACAGATTGGAGTACGGAAATGGTTAAACAGTTGAGAAGGCGGATCTGCCTTGTGCTGTCCGCTGTTCTGATAGTAATTCTTGCAGTGATCGAAGGATATCTGTATCGGGAAACCTGTGCCTATCAGATGGAATCAGAACAGATTTTTCTCAGAGAGATTGCGGAGCGGGCACGAAACGGAGTTGACTGGACAGAAGAAGGTCAGCTTTTTTATGAAGAACTTCCGGTTTATGTTTTCAGATATGATGATGTGGAGGGACTGCGGATGACTGCCGGAGGAAGCGGGAAGATGGAGAAAGAGATAACCCGGCAGGCAGAAGAGATACTGGAGCTGAGCGAAACAGAGGGAAAGCACGGCGGATTTCGCTATATTCTCGCGGAGCCTGTGCTGGTGCTTTATGATGAGTCCCAGTGGGAGGAATATAACGGGGAGATTATCCGCGGAATGATAATCGTGTTTCTTCTTGCGTCTGTTGTCATTGCCGGAGTGGCAGTGCTTATTTCAGGATGGCTTACAAGACCGGTTCAAAAAGCTTTTGATCAGCAGAAGCAGTTTGTCTCCGATGCCAGCCATGAACTTAAGACACCGCTTGCCATTATCGGAGCAAATGCCCAGCGGCTGAATAAGGAGATCGGAGAAAATCAGTGGCTTGGTCATATCCTTCAGGAAAACCGGAGAATGGGGAAACTTCTGGAAGAGCTGCTGACACTGGCGCGGATGGAAAGTCCGGCGGCGGACAGAGAATGTGAAAGGTTTGACTTGAGCAGGGCACTGATCGGAGTTCTGCTCCCCTACGAGAGTGAGGCGTTTGAGAAAGGGGTTCATTTCTACATGGATATGGAAGAGGAATGCTTTGTTACCGGACGGGAAGAACAGCTGAAGCAGGCGGCTGTTATTCTGGTGGACAACGCACTGCATCATGTCTCGGACAGGGGAAGTGTGTGGGTGAAACTTGCTGATAAAAGGGACCGGGTGGTCATCGAAGTTTCAAATACCGGAAAAGAGATTCCGGAAGAAGAAAGGGCAAAGATTTTCCAGAGATTCTATCAGACAGACAAGGCTTCAGGAAGAAAAGAAAACCGGCACGGGCTCGGTCTGGCGATTGCAGATGCGATTGCGCGGGGACATAAGGGAACTCTTTCTGTTGACTGCAGGGACGGAGTTACCACATTTTATCTGATGATCCGGAAAAATTAAAAATCTTCAATGTTTTTTCAATGTTTGTATCATATCCTGTCGCTACAAAGAGATGGAGGTAGAGGATATGGTACATAAAAAGCGGATAATTGCCGGATGTATGGCAGGCGTTCTGCTGATCTCGGCAGGCGGTGTCTTTTATAAAACAAGAGCCGTAGAGAGTACGAAGGTCGAGATGTCTCAGGATACGGTGCAGAAAGGGACGATTCGGAAGACCATACAGGGAACCGGGGCGCTTGCTCCGGTGGACGAGAAAGAAATTATGATCCCGGCAGGCGTGAAGATCAAGGAAGTGAAAGTCAAAGCCGGCGACGAGGTCAAAGCAGGAGATGTGCTTGCCACTGCAGACGACAACAGTGTCATGGCAGAGCTGCTGGGCGTAAAAGATGAGCTGAAAGACCTGCAGAACCGGCTGAAAAAGGCTGATAAATCCAAGGCATCTTATTATGAGATGATGAAGAAAAAGGAAAATCTGGAAGAAAAGCAGGCAATACTCGAAAAAATGAAAGACAGCGGAAATGTGACAGCCGAAATGTCAGGCGTGATTCTGAATGTGAACGATGGAAAGGGAAAAACAGATACGTCAGAATCGTCAAAATCCACGGACAGTCAGAACGGGAGCGGTTCGGTTCCCAATGTGACGGGGAGAATCTGGCCGACAGAAGCGCGGATTGAGCCGGAGCAGCCGGAACAGTCAGAGCCGGTTATCATTGACAGTCTTCCGGAAATAAAAATAAGAAAGCCGGTTACAGGAGAAAAACCGGCAGCAGAGGACGAGCCGGAGAACAGTGGAAATCCGGAAAATGGCGGAAGCACGGAAACCGGGAAAAATCCGCAGGGAGATCAGGGAGCAGGTGAAAATACAGAAAAGAAACAGAATTACAATATCAAAATAAAATGGGATCCGAAAACCGAAATTTTTCAGGCGGATACTGTATACACTGCCATGGTGGAAGTGGAAGCCGGAGATGGTGTGTGTTTTAAAGAAGGACTGAAACCGTCCGTTCCTGAAGCAAAGGTATCGGATATCGTTTACGGAAAAGATGAAAACGGAAGGGTTACCCGGATCAGCCTGCGGGCGGAATTCCCACGGACGGAGGCTGCGCGGGAAGAAGAAAAAACGGCAGATTCCCAGCCGGATACAGGCGCTTCCGAAAATGGAAAGTCATCGGGCTCCTCTGCTTCTGATAACAGCTGTCCGGGTGCGAACAGCAGTCTTCCGGTTTCAAAAGACAATGTGCTGAAGCCTGACGGCACGGCGGGAAGACCGGATGCTTCATCAGGATCCGGAGCAAATGTCGGGGCAGAACCGGTAAGTGCCGCGGTGGGAATGTCAGGTACGGCGTCAGACAAAACGGGCGGTTCGTCGGAGCAGACGGATGACGGAAAAGAGACAAACACAGAACTGACAACTCTCTGCACGATTGCTTCAGGGGAAAAGATGGCGGTAGAGATCCAGGTGGATGAGCTGGATATTCTTGCGGTTGCCCAGGGACAGAAAGCGGAAATCACGTTGAATGCCAGACCGGATAAAACATATGAAGGAGTGATCAGCAGAATCAATAAAAACGGGTCAAGTCAGAGCGGAACGACAAAATACGGAGTTCAGATTCTGCTGCCACGGAATGAAACCATGCTTTTCGGGATGAATGTATCGGCAGGAATTTTTATAGAGGAAAAGCAGGATGTGCTGGTAGTGCCCGCTGAAGCGGTAATTGAGAAAGACGGAAAATCCTGGATCTGCCTGTCCGTAGATGAAAAAACCGGTGAACCCGCGCAGGAACACGAGGTGGAAACCGGACTTTCGGACGGCGTTCAGATTGAAATTACAAAAGGTGCGAAAGAAGGGCAGACCGTCTACTATGAACAGGGGACGGCGCCTGATTTCTCCGATGAATACATGATGGATGAGATGTAGGAGGACGCGCTTATGATACGACTTCAGGATGTTTCCAGAATTTATCAGATGGGTGAGGAAAAAGTCTATGCGCTTCGAGGTGCAACCCTTCATATCAGAAAAGGAGAATTTGTAAGTATTGTTGGGCCTTCCGGCAGTGGAAAATCAACGATGATGAATATTATCGGCTGCCTGGACTGCGCGGACGAAGGAATGTATTATCTGGACGGACAGCCGATTCAGAACTATACGGAGAAAGATCTGGCGAAGGTCAGAAATCAGAAGATCGGTTTCATTTTTCAGAATTTTAATTTACTGCCGAAACTCTCGGCAGCGGAAAATGTGGCGCTGCCGCTGGTTTACCAGAGGCTGAATGCCGCAAAGAGGCAGGAGCGGGTGAAGTGGGCGCTGGAACAGGTGCGTCTGGCGGACAGGATGGACCACAGACCTTCGCAGCTGTCCGGAGGACAGCAGCAGCGTGTTGCCATTGCCAGAGCTCTGGCTTCCCCTC
>CALWBC010000118.1 GCA_944375755.1 uncultured Mediterraneibacter sp.
TACAAAGCAAATCGAAGACTGCTGAATGTCTTGCCTGCTCCGGTAGGAACAGTCAGTCTGTACAGCCTGTTCTCTTCTTCCGCCGCGTGGAAGCAGCGATCTGATATCTCATCCCGATATACATTCAGCAGACTTTTCTCTCCAGAATCGGTCAGATGCTCCATATGATTCTCAAAATGTACGATAGCCTCTTTCCAGATTACCTGCGTCCGCTCCTCCGATATCCGTTCCGGATGTGTTTCCCCCTTGCAGAAACATGCCGTATCAGTCCAGTCACTGTCGATCAGAACTGACAACGCTAATCTTTCAACCATTCCCAGATAGAAATCTCTGCTCCCACAGTTTCTTTTCCCTGCACTTTGTACAAAATCATCGATTTGCTTAAAGATTTTTTGCAGATCGTTATGGGCTGCGGCCAGATATTTTATCAGAAGCTTTTTGTCGATGATTTCAAAATACCTCTGCTTTATTACTGCAAACGGAATCTCTTTCTCACGCCGCTTTTCCAGAAGTGTAACACCTGATTCCATGTTAATGTTATCCAGCAGACCATGATGTGAATAAACTGCTGTGCAGATAAAATCGGAAATATACTTTTTCCCTATAAGATCCTCGAGGATCCTGCCACCTCCAGTCGTATGATCTATTACACGACTTTGTGCTGCCTCGCCGTTTTTTCGAATATCATCCATATACTCAAAAAATTCTCTGCTCAGCTTTCCTGCATCGTGTAACAGCGCCTCGGATATAACTATATTTTTCAAAATCTCCAACGGACAGTTCCTTTCTGCCAGTTCCATCGTTCCCGAAAGATGTTCGCTTACATTTTGTGTAGTCCCATTTTCCGGGACCACATGTGCTAAATATGGATCATTTTGCAAAAAAACAGGATCTTTTCTTTTTTCATCGTCTATAATAATCATCCCCTCAAGTAATTTGTGATTTTTTATATTTTTATTTATTTTTTTAATATTTTTTATCCATTTTAGACAATTTTATCATAACACTAACTCTCATACAAGGGATGGTAGTCAAATATATCCCCTCAGATGTACAGAGAGTCCATTTAACAGCGAGGGAGATTCAGCAAATTATCTTTCTGCGTAGAATCAGGAGTTGAACGAACATATTTTTCTCCTTGTACGCTGACAGCTGGCTGTAAGAGTGGATAAGGATAAATATTTACACAAATAGATTTTGGATATTTTAAAAGATGGTCATGGATTGCTTCTTTCTTATAAAACCTTCCCGCCTCTTTCAGATAGATTGAATCAATTTCACAGAGATTATCAGACTCCTGGCAGCCTGATTTCATTCTAATTTTTGTCACTTTCATATCGACTTCCTCCTTTAAAATTTTTAATTAAAATGTTTTGGGAAAATCTTGAAAGCTTGACAAATCAGATCCGGATAAGATAATATGACATTGCTGGTTGTTTCTTATCGGGATAACTGATTTGAAACAGCTTTTATAAGCCCGAAGGAGTTGCCGCTCTTTTGGGCTTATTTATTATTTCCATACTCACTATACCACAGCAATCATCAAAACGCAATGACTATTTATATTTTCTAAACAAAAATAAAAAATCTAAAAATATAAATTTATATTATAAAAATAAACTTGTAATCCTTAATCTTGTATGATATCTTTTTTATGTCAGGTATGATTACCTGTGAGTTGAAAAATATTTTTAGATTTTTGTTTTTGTTTTATGGAAAAAGGCGATCGGTATAAACCAATCGCCTTTTTCATTCATATCTTTGGCTTTGGACTTTCCCTCTCTTTCATCAATGTAATTCTACTACAACAAAGTTCCAATATAAAGACAGCCAATTTGCCTATAAAATAGTTTTCAATCAATCTTTCTAGTCTTAATTTCTAGCATAAAAATAGCTGCAAAAACATAAAATTTCACTTTTAAAATTCAGCTAAAATTCATAGTTCCTATATCTTGTCAGCAAAACACTGGTTTGATAGAATGATAGCAGGCACTGTAGAAATACGGCAGGCGGTTGGTCCTTCAGCAGAGGGACTGAACCCTCTGATTACATAGAAATCCCTGAAAGGGGAAATCTACGGAAAGGAGGGCTGACTTATGAGTGATTTTGAAATGATCTCCCTTGTACTAATGATACTCAGTATTATTGTTACAATTTTGATAGCATATATCAATACAAAAAAGTAACCGCCCTCGGCAAAGGTTTGCGGTTACTTTTTTAATAACTTAAAATCTTTGGGCCAGCCGCTTATCGGCAGTGCCTTTTTCTATGTTCATTCTAACAAATGTCTGTCTGCTTGTCAAATTTCCCATGCCTTATTTTGCATTTCAAAGAAACAATTGGTGTTTCTTTACTTCTCATCTACCACCTGAAAAATGTAAAACTTCAGATAATAAGAATCCCCCGCTCCCCACAGGATCGGATGATCCGGCGCCTGGGTGCGGAACTCCACCTGTCTGAGCCGTTTATGCACATTTTTCGCCGCCTGTCCGATGGTCTGTGTGAAGAGTTCATAATCCATGAAATGTGAGCAGGAACAGGTTGCCAGATAACCGCCGTCCTTTACCAGCTTCATTCCCCGCAGGTTGATCTCCCGGTATCCCTTCACCGCTTTCCTGATGGAGCTTCTTGATTTTGTAAATGCCGGCGGATCCAGGATCACCACATCGTATTTCTCCCCCTTCTTCTCAAGCTCGGGGAGCAGATCGAACACATCCGCGCCGACAAATTCCTCCCCGTCCTGAAGGCCGTTCAGCGCTGCGTTCTCCCGCGCCTGTGCCACTCCCAGCTCAGAAGCGTCCACACCGGTTACATGCTCCGCTCCCGCTAATCCCGCGTTGAGCGCGAAGGAGCCGGTATGTGTGAAGCAGTCCAGCACCCGTGCGCCTTTGCAGAGCCCTGCCACTGCCCGGCGGTTATATTTCTGATCAAGGAAAAATCCGGTCTTCTGTCCGTCCTTCACATCCACATAGTAGTGAACGCCGTTCTCTACGATCTCCACCTTGGTATCAAAGGGCTCCCCGATAAACCCCTTATACCGCTCCATTCCTTCCAGTTCCCGTACTTTCGCGTCGCTTCTCTCGTATACGCCCCGGATATGAATGCCGTCCGCCACCATCAGTTCTTTCAGAATATCAATGATCATTTCCTTGAATCGGTCGATCCCAAGCGCCAGCGACTCCACCACAAGAACATCCGCAAACTTATCCACCACAAGTCCCGGAAGGAAGTCCGCTTCCCCGAAAATCACACGGCAGCTGGTGATATCGTCCATCACTTTCTTTCTGTACTCCCAGGCGTTCTTCACCCGCATCCGGATAAACGCCTCATCGACAAATGTATCTCTGTCTCTTGTCATCATACGGACGATCAGTTTTGAATTCCGGTTGATGAAACCGCGTCCCATGGGATATCCGTCAAAATCATGGACGATCACAATATCGCCGTCCTCAAAACTCCCCATAATGCTCTCAACTTCATTATCATAAACCCATGGTCCGCCCTGCTTCAGGGTACGGCCTTCGCCCTTTTTTAAAGTCACAACTGCTTCTGACATACTTGTTTCTCCTCCTGAATATTTTTCTCAATTTCCTTTTTTCTGTCCCGAAAAGGACATCTCTTCCCGATACACTGGTTGTTCTGCTTACTGTAGGAACAGATAATACGCTTCGGGGTTTCCATCTCAATTCCCAGATTTTCCTTTATAAACTCAACCGCTTTAAGAATGGAAAGCCAGGAGTCTCTTTTGCAGCACCTCGGACCGCCGATCTCACCGATCGCTCCCAGCGCTGCTGACGTCATCTTATGGGACAGCCCGAAACTCTCCTTACTCAGTGGTGTTGATCCGGTAATAATCGAAACAGCCATACCCGCGCTGATTCCCGCGCCACACGCTCCCCAGAACCCGCAGGCTCCTCCCGGCACGGACTTGCCGCGATTATTCATTTCCATCAGAGCCTGTTCCAGATCAATACTTCCTCCTGCATTTTTATAAGCTGTCAGAATAGCCATCCCAACCATAACATGGTGTTCCGGTCCGTGCATGTGGCAGAAAGGCATGGACATCATTTTGTCAAGGATCACCACCGGATCCGCAGATGTCTCTTCCATGCACATAGCCAGAAGCCGGTCAATTCCCTGCATATGGCATTCATTGCACACATAATGTCCGTTGATACATCTGGTTTTCGACAGCTGCTTTTTATGACAGATCACACATTCCATTTCCCTGTCTTCCTTCAGATATTCCAGGGGTGCCTGGCATATCAGACATTCTTCGTTCATATATTCCTCCACAATTTCAACTTGTTATTCGCTTGCTTCAAATATTATATCAGAGTCCGCAAAATGCGTAAAGCAGAGCAATTTCCGCATACCCATAATCCAGAATCATGGGCCATGCCATCTTCCCGCAATATAATTGCTTGCGCACGCAATTATATTGTGATATAGTGTTAACCGGCAAGGAGGTAACTGCATATGAAACTGATCAAATGGCTGTCCATTTCAGACCGTTTCACAAAGATGCGTCTGGATCAGCAGCTGGCACCCTTCGGCATCAACAGCAGCCAGCATATGTATATCACTGTAATCTGCAATCATCCGGGAATCACCCAGGAGCAGTTTATTAAGACGTTTTACCTCAATCCGAGCAATATCACGCGGGCACTGAACGCGTTGATTAAATCCGGATTTATCATGAGGGAGACAAGTGAACAGGATAAACGCACCTACTGCTTATACCCGACACAGAAAGCATATGACACATACGAACATATTCTGGGCATCATTGATGATGCGGAGAACTACCTGCTGGACGGCTTTTCCGTCACAGAGAGGAAACAGTTCCTGGAAATGCTGAACCGCGTCGGCCTGAGAGCTGTATCACTTACCAGAAAGAAAGGAGTTGATCTGCGTGGAGCAGACTCAGATACAACAGAATCCGCTGGGGTATAAAAACATCCCCACTCTTTTAAGATCTTTTGCAATACCGAGCATCATCGCGACGCTCGTAAGTTCCCTTTACAACATTGTTGACCAGATTTT
>CALWBC010000119.1 GCA_944375755.1 uncultured Mediterraneibacter sp.
CGGTCACCGCAAACGTAGCCCCGGCCATAAAAGCCGTTCCCAGTATCCCCACTGTGATCGCCAGAACAGCGGGACGGGAGGTCTTCTCTTTTTCCATCATCCGAATCTGCGCCGCGCATGCCTCAAAATTTCTCTGGAGTCTTGTAAGTTCCGCCTTGTTGATTATTTTCCTGTTTCTTTTGAAGCGAAGAATCATCTTTCCATGTCCGGACGATTTTTTCTCCGGATATTTTTCCAGTCCGTGCGGCATCACATTTTCATCGAGTTCCCAGCCAAAATTCTCATAACCGTCAATAAAAAAAGAGGCCTGTCCCGGTTCCGTCTCCACTTCTTTATATTCATATCCGACGAATCCGCGCGGATGTCTCATTTCATTTTCCAACCTGTATCCACCTCCATTGTTTCCGTCCGGCTGCCATCTTCCATCTTCCTTCCGGACAGTCTGACCGTAAATGTACTCCCTCTGCCCTCTTCACTGACTACCGAGATATCTCCGTTCATCAGGAGAAGGATCCGTTTTACGAGCGCCAGGCCCAGGCCGTTTCCTTCCTTCGAATGAGATGTGTCCCCCTGATAAAACTTGTCAAAAATATGCCCGACACTTTCCGCGCTCATCCCGCACCCGGTATCCGATATTTCCACTTCCACATAATCCAGCGCTGCCTTCTGACGAACTGATACGCGCCCGCCCGGCTCCGTGAACTTGATCACGTTGGAAAGAAGATTGTTCCACACCAGTTCCATCAGGCTTCTGTCCGCCTGTATGACAACTCTGTCATCCAGATCCACTTCCAGATCCAGATCTTTCTCATCCCACAGTTCCTCATAATTCAGGATGCACTCCTCCAGCTGTCCGGACAGATCATAGGCCTCAATCTCCGGATCGATCCGCTGGTTCTCCAGCTTATTCAGCCGCAGAATATTGCTGATCAGGTCAGAGAGCCTGTCCGCGGCTTCCTCAACAGAGCGCGCATACTCCTTTTTTCTCCTTCCGTCCCCTTCCCGGTTCGCAGAAGTTCCGCATAATTCTTGATAACAGCAATCGGAGTCTTCATCTCGTGAGAGACATTGGATACAAAGTCTGTCTTCAGCGTCTCCACACTTCCAAGCTCTTCCACCATCTTATTAAAATCAAGAATCATAACGTCAAGATAATCCAGCCGATCTGCCGTATGAGTCGTTGGCACGTACACGGAGAAATCTCCGTTCGCCACCTGCTCCGTTGCTTCCGCCAGACGGTGCAGTGGAGTTTCATAGGTGCTTTTTATTTTCCATCTTGTAAACAGTGTCAGTCCGACAGCCACCGCACCCCAGTATACAATCGGTATCACAGTCTGCAGAATCGCATTCCATCCTTTTTCATTCGCCAGCACAATCAGTCCCGTATGGATTCCGGACATCAGCAGCAGGATTCCAAGATAAATTCCAAACAGCGACAGCGGAAACAGACTGTCTTTCACCGCAGGCTGCCCGTTTTTTCTGTCTTTTCTCATAGCAGCACCGCCTTATACCCGATTCCCCGGACGGTTACGATCTTAAACCCGTCACATCCTGCCAGCTTGTTCCGCAGTTTTGTCATATAGACATCCACCGCACGCAGACTGGTGTCGCTGTCCACATCCCAGAACTCATCCATAAGCTGAGCCCTGGAAAACGTCTTATTCGGATAGGAAAGCAGTTTGTATATAATATGAAATTCCCGCGTGGTCAGACCGATCTCCCCGCCGTTCACCTCAGCACTCATGGCATCCGCATCCAGCGCCAGGTTTCCCACGCGGATCCTTCTCTCAGTCTCAATATTTGCCCGCCGCAGAAGAGCCCGGACACGCAGCAGAAGTTCTTCCAGTTCCACCGGCTTCACCATATAGTCGTCAATCCCCAGCTGAAATCCCTTCTGTTTCGATGGCAGGTCATCCTTTGCGGACATGAACAGAATAGGAATTCTCCGATTCACCTTCCGGACAGTCCGGGCGAATTCAAACCCGTCAATCTCCGGCATCATAATATCTGATATAATCAGATCATACATCTGACTGTACATCTCATCATAGGCATCTTTCGCATTCAGGCATCCCTTCGCCTGAAATCCGCTGTCATTTAAATACGTGCAGACGATCCGATTCAGTTTCTCGTCATCCTCCACAACAAGAATGTGTATCATCTTCTCTTCCTCCGTTTTACCAAAGGTCCTTTTTCATTTCCGGTCACACTATAACAGTTCCGTGTTTCCGTACTGCTTGACTTTTGTTTCCAAAATATTAAAAAGTATTTCAAAGTTGTTACATCCCTGTGCTACACTTTATAAATTTTAATATAGAATAACCTGTTCCATGTCAACGTAATCCTCTTTTCTCCAGTTCATCCGGCTCCAGATCGTTGAAGGCTTTCATCCGCTTTTTCGCAGCCAGACGCTCCTCCGGAAGTCCTTCACACTCATCTGTAAATAACTTTCCCTGCATGATTCTTTCGCGCATTGTCATCTCAGATTCCTCCTCAATACTTTTCGTAACGGCCCGGCCATGGTACTGTTACTGTTTTTCTATTTTTATTTTTCAGCCTGATTTCCAATCGTAAGATCTTTCAGCCAGATATATTTCCTGTACCGCCTGTACACCGCGGGCAGCTTGACGATTTCATCCAGATTAATGATAAAATAAACCGGAAGAACCGGCCATTTTAACAGAAAAGCCGCCACAAATCCCGCCGGAACCGTAAAGCACCACAATGTAACCGCATCGCACAGAAAACCAAATTTCGAATCTCCCCCCGCGCAGAAAATCCCGCTGATGGTCGTTCCATTTATATATTTCCCTACCATATAATACGAACACATGACAAACATCCATTTCAGGTATTCTGACGCCGTTGGCGATAGATCGGTGACGGCCAGGACAACGGGGCTGATCAGCAGAAGGAATACACCTGAGCAGACCCCGCTTCCCACCGCAATGCGGCACAGCTTTCCCCCGTAAGCCCGGGCGGTTTCCAGCTGTCCGGCTCCAAGCTCATTTCCCACAATAATCGCTCCTCCGTTCCCAATCCCCATAGCCAGGCTGGCAATCAGATTTTTCACGATATTTGCGATAGAATTCGCCGCAACCGCATCTGTTCCGAGATGCCCCATAATAACAGAGTACATCGTGAATCCGCCGCCCCATACCAGTTCGTTTCCAAGCACGGGAAGAGTATATCTCCAGAATTCCCTGTGAAGTGCGTGATCCGGCTGAATCACATACTTCATCCGGATTTTGATATGGTCTTTTCTCCCCATCTCCGCCAGGCTCCACATCAGTTCGATTCCTCTTGAAACCGCAGTGGCGGCCGCGGCGCCTGACGCTTCCATCCTGGGCGCTCCGAGCAGTCCGTAAATCAGCACAGCATTCAGGACGATATTCAGGAGTGCGGCCGCAGAACCGATCAGCATACTTTTCCCCGCATAACCGCTGTTTTTCATAATGCACAGATAGATCTGGGAGACTCCGCAGAAAAGGTAAATAACCCCCACAATCCTCAGATATTCGGCCCCATAACCAATCAGTACGGAATCAGCCGTAAATATCTTCATCAAACGCTCCGGCGCAAATGTTGTCCCCGCCCAGAAAACAAATGATACGCCCATGGACGACCTCAGAACAAACGCAAGGATCCGCTCAATGGCATCCCGGTCGCCTTTCCCCCAGTACTGGGCCGCGAACATGCTTGTTCCGATTGTCAGAGCGGCAATAAACAGATTATAGACAAAAGTAATCTGACTTGCAAGAGATACCGCCGAGAGCAGATCCTGTCCGATCACGCCGACCATGAGAGCATCCGAAGCACTGACAACCGCCACCATAAACTGCTGAAACGTAATCGGCAGAACAAGGGACAGCAGCTTTTTGCGGAACACTCTGTTTTCCGTTAATTTTTTCGCTTTCATATCTGCCACCTGCTACAGTTCATAAAACATGGGCCGCATATTCCTGTAAGTGCAGAACCATTTAAATCCCATCTCTTTTAACAGCGCCTGCGTCTCCCTGATATAAGCTCCGAGATGTTGTGGCTTGTGGCTGTCGCTTCCTATCGTAATAATCTCACCGCCCAGCTCCCGATATAATTTCAAAATATCTCCGGAAGGCATTGTGTCGCTTAATCCGTACCTGTGTGAAGAGGTGTTGATCTCTATCCCCTTTCCGTCTGCAATCACAATTTTCAGAATTTCCTCTGCAATCGGTTTTATCTTTTCAAACGGATAATCTCCCGCTTCATCATAGCGCTTGATCAAATCCATATGTCCCAGCACGCTGTAATTTTTATAATTTTTTACCAGATCCAGCATTTCCTCATAGTAACGTTCGTTATACTCTTTCTGCGTCCTTCCCCTCTGGAAATCCTGAGTCCAGAATTCCTTATCTTCCACCTGATGCACGGACAGGATAATAAAATCAAACTGATACCGTCTGAAAAGCTCTTCAAATTTCGGAATCGTATGCATCTGGACTCCGAATTCCATCCCTGTCCTGATAACAATCTCATTCTTATACATCTTCTGAAGACTGTGTATCTTTTCCATATATTTTGGATAATCCACATTCGCAAAAGGCTCGCCGTCCCGGTACTTAATCTCAATTCCTGAATCCCAATCTTCTTTGATCCCGTAATCCACATGATCAGTGATACAGATCTCATCCATATTCATTCGAATGGCATCCCGTATCACCTCCTCCATAGGATAGACCGAGTCATCACTGAACTCGGTATGTACATGATAGTCCGCAAACATTTCTTCTTCCTCCTTGACTTCGTCTGTATTTCCAAATATAATTTTACCGTGCATATCTGAAATTAACCATCAGATATCTGCGTAAATCAATAACAATCCTGCGAGGTACAAAATATGCTTCCATGCAGCGCCGCAAATCCCGTCATTTTGAACGATGACCGTTCTGAAAAGGTTCTCTATGATTATCCTGACTATCCGATCTACATACACAGAGGACTGCTCTCCTTTTACCCGGAATACAGGGCTGCCAGCCACTGGCATGATGACGTCGAATTCATCAGCGTACTAAGCGGTCAGATGCAGTACAGCGTAAACGGTGAAGTCATTGACCTGCAGACCGGAGATGGCATTTTTATCAATTCCGGACAGATGCACTTCGGCTTTTCAGACAACAGACAGGAATGCGATTTCCTCTGCATCCTCTTTCATCCTCTGCTCCTGACCTCAGCATTCCCTTACGAGACCGATTTCGTAGCTCCACTGATCCGCAACAGCTGTCTGCCCTTTCTTCCGCTGCACGCGTCAGTCCCCTGGCACAGCGAAATCATTTCCCAGCTTTATCAGCTGTACAGCCTGAGGCAGACGCCCACTGCTCCCATGCGGTCTCTGGCCGCTTTTGCCGGAATCTGGTCTCTGCTCTGCGATCACGCTCCCTCTGACGCCCGCAAAAAGCCCCGGCAGAATCAGGATCTTGTCATCACAAAAAACATGGTAGGATTTATCCAGAAAAACTACCGAAAGAAGATCTCTCTTGCCGAGATAGCCGCGGCCGGCGCGGTCGGCGAGAGCAAGTGCTGCAAACTGTTCGCGAAATATTTTTCCCAGTCGCCGAATCAATACCTGAATCAATACCGGCTCGGCAAAAGCCTGGATCTCCTGCTCAACAAAGATCTGACCATTACGGAAATCGCCTTCAGCACAGGTTTCAGCGGAGCCAGCTATTATGCCGAAATGTTCCGCAGATGGATGGGGAAAAGTCCGCGGGAGTATCGGAATTCAGCTATTTAATTCATTAACAGCCGATTCCAAAGCGGATGAAACCAGAAGAAAATTTCAGAACGTATTTCTGCGGAGATGGAGATGCGTACGGGTTCCGCTACAGGAAATAAGTGCAGCTAAAAG